>CAZECB010000027.1:0-1361 GCA_964510745.1 uncultured Flavobacteriaceae bacterium
AGAAATTACTTCAGAAGACATAGCAAACGAAGAAGCAAATTCTTTATTAACTAAATTTTCAGAAAGCTTAGTTTTTAACAATTCACTTTTTATTCCTTTTTCAGAAATAAAACTGCCTAAATCTTGTTGGTTAAGTTTAAAACTTCCTAAAAAAAGAGAAGCAGTAAAAATAGCTAGCCCTGTAAGAAAAACAACTAACCCTGTATATTTTATAGTTTTCATTATATATGCTGTAAATTAATTATGATAAATTATGCGAAAATGCGTTTCCAACTTTTTTTCTTAAGCTGAATGTTAGTGTTATTCTCTTGATTAAATTTTGCTACAATTTCTTTCTCATGAAGTTTGTAAAATTCAGGATCAAAATTTGCATCTGCAAGATGTTCTAACACATAATCGACAGATTGTTTTTCCGTTAGGATTTTATCAAAAAACTCATGACGCATTCTAATTCCAAAGTTATTTATACCTATGAATTCACGTGTGTTTTTATCATAGTTAATATGAATACATTTATTACCGTCTTTATGTTCCCAGTAAAAACGAGATTCATTATCTTTAGGTTGTGCCCAAACCCATCCATAGGTTTGATACTCGATATCAATAAACTTAGCAGAGTTAAACCAATGACCAGGATTATATTCTATGCGATTATCACAAATAGTTTGTGCTAACGTTTCACCCATCATACGTCCTGTATACCAAACGGCTTCAATTGGGCGACGACCATTAATGCCTTCATGTTGCTCTGCACAATCACCTACAGCATAGACATCTTTAACATTGGTTTCTAAAAAACGATTCACTTTTATGCCTCTGCCTAATTCAATACCTGAATCTTTTAAGAAATCTATATTTGGTGAGACGCCTGCAGTTAAACCTACGACATTACATTCAATCACTTCATCAGTTTCTGTGATAGTAATTGACTTTACTTGACCATTCTCATCTGGGGTAATTTCTTTTAAATTAAACCCTAGACGTAAATCAATACCTGCGCTTATTATCTCTCTATTTATCATTTGACTTTCACCATCAGGTAAAACACCATTCCAAAAACTGCTTTCACGCACTAAAAAAGTAACAGGTATATGTCTTGAATGTAGCATTTCGGCAAGTTCAATACCTATAAGTCCACCACCAACAATTACAGCACGTTTACAAACTTTATTATTGGGAGCATATTTTTCAAGATTTTCTAAATCTTGTTTATGATACATCCCCATTACACCATCTAAATCTTGTCCTGGCCAGCCAAATTTATTGGGTTTACTTCCAGTAGCAAGTACTAGCTTGTCATAAGCAAGTGTTTCTCCATTTTCAAAATTTAATTGTTTGTTACTAGTATCTACTTTAGAAAC
>CAZECB010000027.1:1371-7676 GCA_964510745.1 uncultured Flavobacteriaceae bacterium
CTCCCAAAACCAATCTTCATAAGGTTGTGTGTGTTCAAATTTCATATGCCCCATATAAATATACATAAGAGCAGTACGTGAAAAGAAATAATCAGTTTCTGCAGAAACTATAGTAATTTTTTTATCTGATAGTTTTCTAATATGTCTTGCAGTAGTTACTCCAGAAATTCCGTTCCCAATAATAACAATGTTTTCCATAAGCGAGTTTGTTCTTCTTTTAAGTCGGCGTTAAATATACAAACTTAACTGTTATTACCTATTTAGAATTCATATAAATTGTAGGAAAATCAATATATTTGTGTAAGGTTTTAAAATAAAGGTTTTAAAAAACATATGTAATAACATTAATTTTTATTCGACAGAAGCAACAATAAAATTAACAAAAAATATCAAAAACATGAGGAAGTATATAATAATTTTTTTAGCTGTAATATTTTCAGAAACAGGTTTTTCACAAGATGTAGATACATTCTTTAATAAAGCAAATACTTTTTTTAGTACGTACGTAAGTGGTGGAAAAGTAGCATATTCAAAAATTAAATCAAATCCAAGAGCTTTAAACGAATTAACCAAAATGGCTGAAACTATTGTTGTTTCTAAAAGTGATGCCAATACATATCAAGCGTTTTGGATTAATGCTTATAACATATCTGTTATAAAAGGAATTATAGATAATTATCCTACAAAATCACCTTTAGATAACGCTGGTTTTTTTGACAAAACAAAATATAAAGTTGGTGGAAAATCAATTGTTTTAAATGATATAGAAAATAAACTATTAAGAGCTCAATTTAAAGACGCGCGTTTTCATTTTGTACTAGTTTGTGGCGCTATTGGTTGCCCTCCGTTAATTAATAAAGCATATTTACCTAAAACACTAAATGCACAATTAGATAAACAAACTAAGATTGCTTTAAACGGGAGTTTTTTAAAAGTGAATGCAAAAAAGAATCGTGTTCAAGGATCAGAGATATTAAAATGGTATAAAGAAGATTTTGTCCAAAACGGGACAGAGATTGATTTTATAAATAAATATAGAACAGAAAAAATTCCTTCAGATTCTAAATTAGGTTACTTCGCTTATAACTGGAACTTAAATAAACAATAAACAAAAACAATTTACAAACCAATTAAAAAAGAAAATGAAAAAAATCACAGTATTAATCGCATTAGTATTTGGAGTAACCTTTTCAGGATATGCTCAAGAAGAAGAAGAAAAAGAAGATGAAGGTTCAGTAATACAAAACTTAACGCCATCTCAATTGATAAAAAAAGGGCAATTAGATATCAAGTTTTTTAATAATTTATTTACTCAAACTAGAAATAATACTAGAGGAGAAATAGGTACAGAAACTGTGGCGAGATCAAACTTTTTCACGTCTACTTTAGATGCTTTCATTGGTGTTTCTGAAAATAGAAGAGTTAATTTAGGTTTAGTTTTAGAATTTCGTTCTAATACTGTAGGTGGTAGAGGTGCTTTTGATGTATTTAGTTTTGATGGAGAAGCTGGAAGCGCAAGAAGTGGTTTAACAAGTATTGCGCCAAGTATTAAATTTGTTCCATTTAAAAATTTACCTAAATTTTCTATCCAAAGTTCTGTTGTAATTCCTCTTATTGAAAGTGAATTTGATGATGGTGTTTTCTTTGATCAAGATGGATTTGTATTACAAAATAGATTCTTTTATGACCTCCCTCTTGGAAGTAATAAATGGCAATTATTTTTTGATTTAAATACTGAATTTAATTTTGGAGATGATCTTGAGTTCGGTAGTGACGGAAGATCAGATGGTAGTTTTGCAAATGATAGTTTACGCTTAATTCCTGGTGTTTTCTTAAGTTTTTTCCCATCTTCTAAATTCACAGTTCAAACATTTGTACAACATTTTCAACTTATTGATTTAGGAAATGATTTTGAGCAAGATTTAACAGCTATAGGAGCAGGCGCTAAATACCAATTAACAAAGACTCTTAATATAGAAGTATTAGGATCATATTTCGCAAGAGGTAATGATACAGGACTTGGGGAATCTTATAATATAGGCCTTAGGTATGTGTCACCAAAATAATTATTTATTTGTATAAAGCAGAGAACATATATAACAAATATCATTATTTTTTAAAAAAAGTAATGGTATTTAATATTCTAATTTTAGTGCAAATTGTGCTAGGGCAAAATTCTAAAATTAACGGAATTAGTTTTGTGTCTTCACGCATACCAATTTCAGAAAAACATGTCCAGCCAGTAATTAACTTAAACGCTAATTATGCAGCTATTATGCCTTTTGCATTTATGAGGACTTCACAAACCAATACCGTTGTGTTTAACAATAGGCAGTATTATGGTGAAACAGAAACTGGAGCAAAACAGTATGCTTTAGAACTTCAGAAAAAAGGTATTAAAATAATGATGAAACCACAAGTGTGGATTGCTGGAGGTGATTATACAGGATTTATTGAAATGGAGAGTGAAGCAGATTGGCAGAAACTTGAAGCATCTTATTCAAATTTTATTTTGACATATGCAAAAGTTGCTCAAGATATAAAAGCGGAGTTGTTTTGTATTGGTACTGAATTAGAAAAATTTGTAGCAAATCGTCCTCAATACTGGCTTCAACTTATTAATGATATTAAAAAAGTATATCAAGGAAAATTAACTTATGCTGCCAATTGGGATGAATTTAAACGTACGCCTTTTTGGGAAGAGCTGGATTTTATTGGGATAGATGCTTATTTCCCTATTAGTGATTTAAAAACCCCAAGTGTTGAAGCTTGTATAGCAGGTTGGCAACCACATAAATCTGTTATAAAAAGTTTTTCAGATAAATACCAAAAACCTGTTTTGTTTACAGAATATGGCTATAGGAGTGTAGATTATACCGCTAGAGAGCCATGGCGTTCAGATAGAGAATTAAATATAGTCAACTTACAAGCACAAGTAAACGCTACCAAAGCACTATTTGAAACATTTTGGAAAGAAGATTGGTTTGTTGGTGGATTTTTATGGAAATGGTATCATAATTATGAGAGTTCTGGTGGAGAACGCAATTCTAGATTTACGCCACAAAATAAACCTGTAGAGAATTATTTGAGAGATACCTTTAAAGTTCATAAATGATAAAAAAGATAAGTTATTTTATTTTATTAAGTATCATCCTTTCCTGTTCAGAAAGTGATGACAATTTACAACCTGATTTAATAGAACAAGTAGAAAATGTTTTAACTCTACAAAATTATATTCAAGACCGTGACATTGAATTGGAAGCAGTAATTGGTTGTGCAGGAAGTGCAGACATGAACAGTGCTATTTTAGCCTTTTATTATAATGAAGAAGGTAGTAGTGAACATAGGTTTTATGAAACTGAAAATATAGATGTTGCTAATGATGATTTTTCAAATTATACACAAATAGATTTAAAAAGTGTTCCTTTATTTAATGGTGCTTTAGGGATGTTTACTAGAACATCTGAAAATGAAAAATGGATTATTTTAACTTATGAGCTTGGCAATGAAATAAAAATATCTAACCCTATTAGAAGTAAACAAAACACACAACCTACCATATATTCTGAAATTGTAAATATAGATCAAGGTCAGCCAACATCTACTATGCCTATTTTTAGTTGGAGAGATAATCCTTTTGGAGGAAACGCAATTTATTTTCAAATTGTTTCTGATTCTGAAAACAACTTACTATCAGGGACTTATACATTTGGCAATCAATTTCAATATTATGACGTCTCTAATGTTGTATTAAATATCACTAGAGGCACACCTCCTAATTTAAACTTAAAAATCAATTATAATTTCACTTTAATGGATGTAAGTGAAGATAGTTGGGTCAATTTTTTAACACTTAATCAAAATTTTATTTTAGAATAGTATGATAAAAAAAATATTATTAATGTTGCTAGTAACTTCATTAAGTATAATTTATGGATATGCACAAGAAAAAATAATATCTAAAATTGAAATAGAAGGATTAAAAAAAACTAAAGAATCTTTTTTACGCAGATTAATAAAAGTGAAAGAAAGTAGTGTTTATGACTCTTTAAAAATAGCTACCGATGTAGAACGTTTAAATAGATTAGCAGGTATTGCCAATGCAGTTTCTAAAATAGATAAAAATTCTGAAACAGATTATACATTAACGTACACTATTGTTGAAAATTTTACAATCATACCAGGAGTTAGAGTCTCAACAGCGAATAATGATGAAGACGTAGCCTTTAGACTATCTGCATTTGAGTTTAATCTTTTTGGAAGAAATCAAATTATAGGTGGTTTTTATGCTAGAGATGTATTTGATTCTTATGGGTTCTTTTGGGAAGCTCCTTTTCTATTTTCTAATAAATTTGGATTAGGAGTCAATTATCAAGATAATGTGACGTTTGAACCTATTTTTATAAACGATGATATCGATAATGGTAATGACTATAGATTTCAAAATAGAACATTTCAAGCATTTTTAAGCTATGAATTTAATTTTCATAACAGAGCTGAATTAGGGTTTTTAATTGGAGATCAAGATTACGAATTGGATGAAGCAGATGAAGAACAGGTTGATATTTTAGAGTTGCCCAATCAACTTGATGCAACAAACTTTAGTATCACTGGGGAGTATGAATTTAACGACTTAGATATTTTTTATCAATACACTACTGGATATAGAAATCAAACTAATGCACAATATGTATTTAATTCTGGTGGAGATGGATTTATAGAAGACGCTTTTGTGTTAACAAATGATTTTGAATATTTTGCGAGAATTGGAGAACGTGGTAATTGGGCTAATAGGGTAAGGTTATCATATACGTCTAATGACGATTCTCCATTTGCACCATTTGCATTAGACAATCAAATTAATATTAGAGGCGTAGGTAATAAAGTTGATCGCGGCACAGCGTCAATTGTAATTAATACAGAATACAGACATACACTGTATGAAAAAGATTGGTTTGTAATACAAAGTAACGCTTTTATTGACGCAGGTACATGGCGAACACCTGGGAATGATTTGGATCAATTAGTAGAAGGAGATGCCGTCAGATTTTTCCCAGGTTTAGGAATCCGATTTATTCATAAGCGTATTTTTAATGCAGTAATTCGATTAGATTATGGCTTTGGAATTGGTAATAACTCAACAAATGGACTTGTTTTTGGAATAGGGCAATTTTTCTAGTTTAAAAGTAGTACATTTACAGTGAAATTTTTTCTTACAAATGTTAAAGAAATTCTTTTTGCTACTATTTTATATAACTAGTTTCTATAGTTATACGCAAGAGAATGTTTTAGTTGCTGACCTTATTATTAGAGGAAATAAAAGTTTAAAAACATCTTTCATTAAATTATTAAGTGAAACTAAAGCAGGGAAAAAATTAGATTCTACTGCTATTGAACAAGATATTATTCGCTTAAAACGATTGCCTGCAGTATCACATGCTTACTATCAAGTGTTTTATTCTCATGAAAATAAATATAATGTTTTTTTTGAAATAGAAGAAAATTTCACACTCAATCCACAGGTTAGTTTATATACTACAAATGATGATGAATTTGCGTTTAGGGCAGGTTTATATGAGTTTAATACTTTAGGGCGTAATATTACTTTTGGTGGTTTTTTTCAACGCGATGTATTTAACTCCTATGGAATTAACTTTAGAGCCCCCTTTGTATTTAATAATAAAATAGGATTAGCACTTAATTTTCAAGATTTAACTACACAAGAGCCTGTTTTTTTGGATAATGGAAGCGCTGAATATAAATATAACAATACTTCATTTGAAGTTTTAGGATTATATGCATTTAATTTTCATCACCGAATTGAAGTTGGAGTTACATTTTTTAATGAAGATTATGAATACCTTTTTGGAGCTACTGATCCATCAATTCCACAAGATTTTGGTTTAGATAAAAAACTTTTAAAAGGTGTTTATGAATATAATGACCTCGACTATGATTATCAATACGTAGAAGGGTTTAAAAATACGCTAAACACACAATATGTTACTGTAACCGGAGGGCAGGAAAACGAAAATATACTCCCAGATTTTTTTATTTTTTGGAATGACATTCTTTATTTTAAACGCATTGGAGAAAAAGGAAATTGGGCTAATCGTTTACGTGTTGGATTGGCATCTAATCCAGATTCGCCATTTGCCCCTTTTTCAGTAGATAATAACCTTAATGTAAGAGGGGTTGGAAATACAATAGATAGAGGAACAGGAGTGATTTTATACAATACAGAATACCGCCATACATTTTACGAAACAGATAATATTGTGCTCCAAAGCAATGGTTTTATAGAC
>CAZECB010000027.1:7686-11038 GCA_964510745.1 uncultured Flavobacteriaceae bacterium
ATAGACGCTGGAACTTGGAGAAACCCTGGAGGTGATTTCAGTGATTTTGGAGATGATCAAAATGTACGTATATATCCAGGCGTAGGACTTCGTTTCATTCATAAAAAAATATTTAACGCCACCTTTAGAGTAGATTATGGAGTTGGTATAACTCCGAACTCCACCAATGGTATTGTTTTTGGTGTTGGTCAGTATTTTTAAATCAGAATTATTAAAAACTCAAGCAACATTTTTTATATAATATTGATTCAATTCTTCAGCGGAAGCTCCAAACCATTTCTTTACATAAATTGCCCAAAAGTGATATTGTAACTTCCAAATTCCATTTTTATCATAACGTCGTGCAGAGGTAGTTAACCAATGTTGAATAACTATAAATTCTTTTTTAGCATACAATTTATTAATCAAATCATTATCTTCATAAATAACAAAATCTTCATTAAAACCTCCAAGTTCTTCAAATAATGATTTTGTAATAAATTGACTTTGATCCCCACCTCGGCAAGCTCTCCATGAAAAATGAGTAAGCCAACTTGCTAACTTTAACCACCAATGGCTACTATTAAATTTCATTTTAAAACATCCCGCTTGATTTCCTTTTTCGATTTCTGAAATGATGTATTTACAAAAATGATTTGGAGGAAAAGAGTCTGCATGCAAAAAATAAAGAATATTTCCAGAGGCTTGTTTTTCTCCAAGATTCATTTGTTTTGCACGTCCTTTTTCTGAATTTAAAAGAAAGATATTAGCAGACGTTTGTAATTGTTCTATTTTGCTAGAAACAATTTGTTTTGACTCATCAGTACTCCCTCCATCGACTATAATAATTTCAGCAATGTTTTGTTTGAGAGAATTATTTATTAAATGATTAAGCAACAGCTCAATAGATTCAGCTTCATTTAATATTGGAATAATAATAGAAATACTATTCTTCATTTATTTAATAAGCATAAGGTTTTATTTAAAACATAAATGTAATATAATTATTGTTCATTTAAATTCCAATTGTAATCTATATAACTCTTCCTAGCTTTCTCTGAAATAGGTGTTTTAGAATATTTATTTAGAAAAGAAATCAAATTTCCATCTTGTTTAAAATCTTTTGAAAACCAAGAAAATATTTTAGAAACTTGAACTTTATTTGGGGTAATAATATTTCTTTTTGAATCATTTATAAAACGTACAGCTAAAAGATCTAATTGTTTATCTACTTTAGTAGCAGTAAACGCTTCATTTAATAATGGTGGGCAAGAAAAAGAGGCGCAATTAATTCCGAAATGAATACGAGCGTCACCCATTTTACGAAGTATTTGATGCTCTATTTCATTTAAGTTATACCATTTTGTTCCCAATTTCCATAAACGTTGATCCCAAGGTTCTTTAATATCTTTAATACTGGCTATTGGATAGTTTCGCAAAATTAAATCTATAGTCATCGCATTATAAGCATTCATCCAGTATGCTAATTTCTCTTCTTTACCCCAACTATCTTCTGGGAGTTGTTTACTTAAAGTCGATATATAATTCCTTAAAACACTCCAATTATTTTTAAATCCTTTGTAATTTACATCTCCATTTTCAGCAACATTTTGATGAATTAAATCGTTCCAAGTTGTATGGTCAAATAACTCTATAGGTGTAATAGTTTTAATTGTTATTTTTTCTTCTTCCACAGTTTTTTCCACTTCAATTTCAATCTCTACTTCATTTTCCTTATTATCAACAATTACTTCAGGAGTAGTTTCTTCTTCTATAACATTTTCAGTTGCCTCTACTTCTTTAATAATATCACTTTCAACAATTTCTTTTTTAGCTTCTTGTGATTTTGTAGTTTTTGAAGCACGTTTAGCAGCAGAGCAAGATGAAAATACAAATAATACTATTGTGACTATTAATAAATTTATTTTTTTCATGATGAAGTAGGTTTATTACTTAATTTTAATTCATTCAAGATTTAAGTCTAAAATTAATGTGTTTCCTTACGTAGATTTCGATGTAATACTTGAAAATTTAAATGAATATATAATAATTTAAATAGTATTTTTTATCTTGTACTAATCGCATAATTACTAAAAACATGAGTGATGAGAAAAATAGACCAACTATTAAGTGAGTATGGAGAAAGTCACCAAACCACTTTTAATAAACGAGTACATTATATTTGTGTTCCTGCAATATTTTTCAGCCTAATAGGCTTAATTGCTTGTATACCAACAGGGGGATTTTTAATTGATTATGTTCCTAAATGGATGGAATTTTATATGCATTTTGGTACTTTAGTAATTCTTTTAGGTTTAATGTATTATTTAAAGTTATCTATACCTCTTTTTATAGGTATGCTTTTATTCTCTGTTTTAGTACTGTTTGGTATTCATACTATTGAAATGTTTCAGATAGCTCCACTTTGGGTGATTATGCTTGTCATATTTGCAATAGCATGGGTGATTCAATTTATTGGACATAATCATGAAGGAAAGAAACCTTCGTTTTTAAAAGATGTTCAATTTTTAATGATTGGCCCAGCTTGGACTATGAGCCATTTGTTTGAAATCTTGAAAATTAAATTCTAGAATAACTAAACTGACTGGATATAATAAAAAATGCATCTCAATTGACAATTGAGATGCATTTTTTATTATATCTTTTCAAAAAAAGATTAGCAACATCCACCACCATCATAATGATAGGTTGATCCACTAAAGTAAATATCATCTCTTCCTAAAGCATCTAAAGCTTCAGCAGTTTTATCACAAACTGCTAAAGGTTGATTTTTAAGTAAAATGTGTCCTTTTTTATCATCAAAATAATCTTCGTCACCATAATAAATAGCTGCTCTACCTGTAAAAATACAAGGTCCATCTTCTGGCATAGGATCTTTAATAGCAGCAACTTCTATAGATTCAATATATATTAATTCATCAGTAGGGTAGTTTTTAGGATCAAGAATTCTATATGGTTTTCTTGCTCTAATTTCAATAGTTCCAAAACCAGCATCAGTAAGTGCTTTAACATAGTCTGCAATTGGCAAACTACCACTTAAGCATAAAGCACGTAAGCGGTCATCATTACGCAATTCATCATTCATTGGTTGCTCACAAGTAGGATCACTCATAACCAAGCGTCCGTGAGGTTTTAACACACGATACATTTCATCAATAGCTCGTTTTAAATCTTCGGCTTTAAAGATATTGAATAAGCAATTTTGTGCTGCAACATCAATACTATTATCTTCAACAGGAAGGTTTAATGCATCTCCTTTTTTAAGATCTACAAATTCACTTTTAAACCAATCGTTTTGTTCTTCAGCTTCAATAAAGTTTTTACGAGAAGCTTCTAACATTTCATCAACAAC
>CAZECB010000028.1:0-10928 GCA_964510745.1 uncultured Flavobacteriaceae bacterium
AAGCCATTGCTATGTGTGTACCATAGCTAAACCCAAAGATGGAATAGGTTTTAATTCCTAAAGCTTTAGTAAGTTCATTAATATCCTTAGCATGTGAAGTAATATCATAACCTAAAACATCTACACCTTTTTTATTAAACTCTTGTAGCGCATTTTTACACAGATTTTTATAATATTTTTTAGCTGTTTCCGATGAAACTAAAAAATCTTGAGGATATTCATCTTTTTCAATATAAATTAATTTTCTGTCTGTTGTTCCTCTTTGATCAATAAAAATTAAATCAGAAATTTCTAGAATAGACAACCAATCGTCTAAATATTCTGGAATTTCTGCTTGCCAAGTAGAAGTATTACCTCCACCTTCTAAAAAAAACAATAGGTTCTTTTGGTGTTTTTGATAAACTTTTTAATCGGATATATTTAATCTTTATTTCTCTCGATTTAGGATTTGAACGATTTTCTAATACTGTTAAATAACCAACCTCTCCCTGAATTGAAGTTTTATTTGTCGTACGAAACTTTTTTGATTTACTTTTTAAATTACCATTTTGACTTATTACTTGAGTATAGCTTAATATTAATAAACCGATAAGTAATGTGATTTTTTTGAAACTCATGCCCTTTGATTTTTAAACAAAGTTCATATGATAGTATTAATCAAAAAAATATTAAAAGTTTCAAATTCTAATTTGAAACTCAATAACTAATTTAAAGACTTTAAAAACTCGCTAGGAGTAATGCCAGTTTCTTTTTTGAAAGCTCTATAAAAAGAAGTTTTAGAGTTAAAACCTACCTCTTTAGCTAAACCTAAAATAGAATATTTTTTATTGTTAGGATTAATAACCATTTTTTTGAAAGATTCAATTCTGTAAGTATTAATCAAATCATTGAAGTTAGTTGATAGCGCTTCATTTATAATTAAAGAGACATCATTAATAGGCCAATTTATATGCTTAGCTAAAGAAGAAATGTTTAGAGAAGTGTTAACATATAATTTATCTTTTTTAAGGACATAAATTAAATCATCTTTTTTCTTTTGAATTTCTTCTTCAGAAAATTTGATTCTATTTAAACGATCAATATATAAATTTACTTGAGCTATATATTTTAATAAATAGAGATATCCTAAACCATAAATGCAAACTCCTATAATAACACCCATAGGTTTATAAATTAAATGAGATTTTTCATCTAAATGTTCGATGTTTATTAAAGCTATAGGTATAACTAAGACGAAGAACCCAATGGTTAAAAACCAAGCATATGAGAGTGTTTTAAACCATTTTCGAATTAATTCAAATTCTTTTGAAAGTAGTTTGGTTTGTTTTACTTTCTTATAAATTAGATAAGTGTAAAATGACAATTGTATTAAAGATAAAGAGATAATGATAAAAGAAAAAGTTTGAATATTTTCTATATTATTATAAGCCCAATTTTCATTTTTTCGGATGAATAAAAAAACTATAGTAAAAAGAATGCCGTCTATTAACAGACTAGGTAAAAAATGTAATAATTTATTTAAGTTAAAATTTTCCTTTGGATGCTTTAAATACAATAAATGAAAATATGCAAGAGGACCAAATGCTAAACTAAAGTCCATTGGTATAGGGAATTTAACATTAAATGCGTGAATTGATTCTTCTAATATGAGGTGTAATAGAGAAAGTGAAAACAAGAAAATTAGTAAGCCCAAAAATATACTTGACTTTCTTCTTGGTTTTCGAAAAATTATAATTGAAGCAAGGATTATTCCTTGTAATACAGCGATTAAAAAATAAAAATTAAATGAATCAATAGATGTATCTATCATAATGGTTCATAAAGAAAATACAATTATTTTTTTATTTAACACCTTTCTTCCTATTCATAAAACTCCCTACCAATAACATAATCATCCCTGTAGACACAGAGACATCTGCCATATTAAAAATACCAGTTCTAAAAACACCACCGAGATCAATGTGTAAAAAGTCAGTTACTGAGCCATAGACAAAACGATCAAACACATTAGCAATACCACCACCAATAATTAAGCAGAAAGCGGTTAATGTCCATTTGTCCATGTTTTTTTCTCTAAAAACATAATAGGTGACTAAGCCTAAAACAATCACTGGTAAAATAAGTAATAATAAGATACGCATGGTAGGATTTAAATCACTTCCCATACCTAGAAAAGCACCAGTGTTTTCAACATTGGTTAAAATAAATCCATCTCCAATAAGTTGAATTTCTTCACGAAACCCTATAGACCCTCTTACCATAACTTTGGTAATTTGGTCAATAGCAATATTGATAATAATTATAATAATGATGTAGGTATTACGAGATAGTTTCATATTGGGGTATTATAAAGTTGCAGAAGCTGTTTCAGCTTCTCTATGTATTTTTTTAACTAAACCTTGAAGTACTTTACCGGGACCAAATTCTGTAAAGTGATTTGCACCATCGGTAATCATTTGTTGTACAGATTGTGTCCAACGTACAGGAGCCGTTAATTGAGATATTAAATTAGTTTTAATCTCATTTTCATCTGTTACGGCATTTGCTGTTACATTTTGATAAATAGGACAGCTTGGTTTACTAAACTGTGTGTTTTCTATAGCTGCTGCTAGTTCTTCACGAGCAGGCTCCATTAGTGGTGAGTGAAATGCACCACCGACAGGTAATACTAATGCGCGACGTGCTCCTTTTTCTTTTAGAACTTCGCATGCTTTATTAATAGCATCTACTTCTCCAGATATGACTAATTGCCCAGGACAGTTATAATTTGCAGCAACCACAACACCTTCTGTGTTTTTACAGATATTTTCTACAATGGCATCTTCTAAACCTAAAACAGCAGCCATAGTGCTTGGCTGTACCTCACAAGCTTTTTGCATAGCTAAAGCACGTTGAGAAACTAATTGAAGGGCATCCTCAAAATTTAAAGTATTATTAGCAACTAATGCTGAAAACTCACCTAATGAATGACCAGCAACCATATCAGGCTGGAAAGTATCACCTAAAGTTTTTGCTAATATTACAGAATGTAAAAAGATAGCTGGCTGAGTCACTTTAGTTTCTTTTAAATCTTCTTTAGAACCCTCAAACATAGTATCTGTGATAGAAAAACCAAGAATGTCATTTGCGTTTTCAAATAATTCTTGTGCTAAAGGAGAGTTCTCGTAAAGATCGAGCCCCATTCCTGAAAATTGTGCGCCTTGACCAGGAAATATATATGCGTTCATTTGCTATTGTAATTTAATGTCGCAAAAATAGGAATAAATCTTTAGAAGGTATTATGTATTATACTCAACTTGTTGAATTAACTTCACCTACTAAGAAGAAGATTTGTTTATTCAATTTGAAACTGCTGCTTCTGCACAGCGTTCTCCATCCATAGCCGCAGAAACAATACCTCCTGCATAACCACCGCCTTCGCCACAAGGATATAGGTTTGTGATTTCAGGATGTTGTAAATTACCTTTTCTAGGAATATTTACAGGGGATGAAGTGCGTGATTCTACACCAATAATATTGGCTTCTTCAGTATAGTAACCTTTCATTTTTTGACCAAAAGCTTCAAAACCTTTTCGTAATCTACTGCCTATTAGTTTTGGTAATAGTGAATGCATTGGTGCCGATTTTAAACCTGGCTGGTAGGAAGTGGAGTTTAAATCTAAAGACAATTTCCCTTCCACAAAATCGGTTAAACGTTGTGCGGGAGCTACTTGACTTCGCCCTCCAGAAGTAAATGCCAAACGTTCTAAATCTTTTTGATATTCTAATCCTTTTAGTGGACCAAATTTTTCATACTTATATAAATCTTTATCAGAATTAATTTCTACCACTATTCCAGAATTGGCGAATGTATTATTTCGTTTTGATGGTGACATTCCATTAACCACAACTTCTCCGTTAGCAGTTGCAGCAGGAACAATAAACCCGCCAGGACACATACAAAATGAATAAACACCACGATCTTTTACCTGTTGTACCAAACTATAAGAAGCAGCTGGAAGTAACTCATTTCGATCACCTTCACAATGATATTGAATACTGTCAATAATATGTTGCGGATGCTCTACACGGACTCCCATAGCAAACGATTTTGCTTGTATGGGAATACTCTTTTTGTGGAGTAAATAATAAATATCTCTTGCTGAATGCCCTGTTGCAAGAATTACTTTGTCAGTATTAATCTCTCTGTTATCATTAAGTTGAAGAGCTTGTATACTATTATTTTTTATAATGAAATCAATAACCCGTGATTCAAAATGAATTTCCCCGCCATATTTTAAAATAGTTTCTCGAATATTTTGAACCACTTTAGGTAATTTATTAGTACCTATATGTGGATGTGCGTCAACTAAAATTTGATCAGTGGCACCGTGAAATACTAAATTCTCAAAAATACGTCGCACATCACCACGTTTTAAACTACGGGTATATAATTTACCGTCAGAATAAGTGCCAGCCCCACCTTCTCCAAAACAATAATTAGAATTTTCATTTACAAAATGATCTTGATTAATTGCTTTTAAATCACGGCGACGCTCTTGAACATTTTTACCACGTTCTAATACAATAGGTTTAAATCCTAATTCAATAGAACGAAGCGCAGCATACATACCAGCAGGACCAAAGCCTATAATATGAATAGGTTTAGCATTAGAAACATCTCTATAATTAAAGCTATATTCAGAATTTTCAGGAACAGATTCTTTAATATAAACTGCAACTTTATAATTGAAAATGATGAGGCGTTTACGAGCATCAATAGATTTTCGTAATACTTTGACACCTTGGATATCTTTTTTGTCAATATCTAAAAAATGAGCTGATTTTATAAGTAGAATATCGTTACGCTCTTCTTCTCTTAGAGTGATTCGTAACTGAATTTCTTTTATCATGTTGCGAAGTTAGATAAATAAAATTAAGCTTAAGTGAATACTCTTAATTTTGAAACATCATTAATCTCCCTAAATCTTTTTCTTCAATCTCAATAATAGAAGTACCTCCTATACCAATTTGTACGGCCTGTCCTGTTGGATTTCCAGAAGTTGATTTAGATGCTTTAAAATACCTTGACTCTCCATTTAAATCCAAATCATAAGTTTCTTTATTAATAATAAGATTGACGTTTTTATAGCAATCATTTATTTCAGCTTTTATAGCTGCGCTTTTCTTTAACTTGGGAAATTCTGTATTATCGATTTTTACATTAATACTAAATGCAGAACCTAGTACAGACTCAAGGCCATCTCTAAAAATGACTATAGCGCATTTGTCGTTTTTTGTTTGAATATTACTAGTATTGCTACTATAATTTAAATTACCAGCCACATAAAATAAATGTCCTTTTTTGCCATAACCAATGGTATTCACTTCAATTATATTCGCATTATTGACAATAGCGAGACCTTTCATTTTAGTTTTAATCGCTTCCCAATCAATAGAACCATTATTAAAGTTTTTTAAACTATTTTCCTTTAATACAAAATCACCAACTTTAATACCACCATGATTAATATTTTCATTTTGAGCAATAATAAAAACGTCATCAATATCCCGCTTTATATTTTGAGAGGTATCTGTGTTATTTACTTTTATAGAACTACAGGATATTGTTAAGAAAGTAAATAATAATATAAGGTAAGGCTGTTTCATATTTTATAGAATAGTGTTTTGTGCAAAAATTTATTAAATTTAAGAAAATTAATTACTCTAAAAATATGATTATGGAATTCACATTAAAAACGAATATAAAAGCAACAGCTAAACAAATTTATAAAGCATGGTTAAGTACGCAAGGGCATACAAAAATGACAGGAGGAGTTGCATTTATTTCAGATAAAGTTGGCGATAATTTTACAGCTTGGGGAGATCATATTAAAGGCAAAAACTTAGTTTTAGAACCATATCATAAAATTGTACAATCATGGAGAGGATCAGATTTTAAAGCTACTGATGGAGATTCACAAATAGAAGTAATCCTAAATGAAAATGGAAACGAAACAGAGCTTATTTTAAATCACACTAATATTCCTGAAGATAATGAACGCTATATTGAAGGTTGGGAAACACACTATTTTAAACCTATGAAAGCTTATTTCGAGTTTAAATAAAAGAGGTCAATTAAAAAAGAAAACACCTTAACTAGATATATAGAAAAGGTGTTTTAAAATAAATTTTATTTTTATTCTTCTATACTAATCCGTTTAATATTATCGGTATAAACACGATCTATTAAAAGGTGTCTAGGGTCAATTGCTGCTTTAACTGGAAGTTTATCTAATTGTACTGTGATTGACGATTTTTCTTTATTAAATTTCATACGTTTTTGCTGATATAATTCTTCTTCAGCATCATCCATAAAGAAACCAACGTCTATCCAATCATTGATGGTTGTTTTTGTTTCATTCCCCAGGCTATCAGACTTTATTTTTGAACTTTCAATTTCTAGAGTCACTTCATATTTGCCATTGTCTAACATTTTATAATTGGCTTCTTTTAAACGGTTATCATATAATGTAATTTCTTTAAACCAATCTTTTACCAAGTACTTCAAAGAATCTGGAACTCGAGGTTCTAAATGTCTTAAAAAATCTAGTGAACTAGGATACGGTGTATTTCTATAGCGATATTCTTTTAAGAAACTTTTCATTGCAACATTTAAGCTGTCTTCTCCTATATAATCTTGAAGCGCATATAGTATAACACTCCCTTTTCCGTAATGAATATAGCCTTGATTTTCTACTTTATATAACGGCAATTCTTTTTCGCGTTCACCGCTTCGTCCACGTAAATAACGATCGTGATCATACTTTAAAAATTCACGCATTTTCATAGGGTTATCAGAGATACTTTTTAAAGTCATTAATGAAGAGTATTCAGAAAAACTCTCACTGGTCATTGTGCCACCTTGCATATTAGCACCGATAACTTGATGTGCCCACCATTGGTGTCCCATCTCATGTGCAATGACAGCATCTATAACATTGTTGTCAGTTTCGTCTTCAAGATTAATGACGAAACCAAAAGCTTCAGAATATGGCATAGTTCCAGGAAATGCTTGCGCAAATGTGGCATAACGTGGAAACTCAATAATCCGTGCTTGTTTATGGTAATATGGGCCGAAGTTCTCAGTATAATATTCTAAAGAACGCTGAACAGCATCGAGCATCATTTCTATATTTATATCATGCTTTTCGTCATAATAAATTTCCATATCAATACCATTCCATTTGCGTGTTGCAACTTCAAAATCGGCAGACATAAACGAATAGAAATTTAAAGAAGGTGTATCTGTTTTATAATGATAATAATCTCTGTCATTGTCGCTCCATTTTTTAATTAATGAACCTGGTGCTATAGCTACTTGATCTTTAGAAGTAGAAATAACTGTTTCTACATTAATAAAGTCAGATTGCCCATCACTTAAATAATTACTCATATGTAATTCACCAACTTCTTCAGTTAATTTAGGCATACGCTCTTTTGGTGAAAGACCATGTTTTTTACGTGTGTTTTTGTCTCCAATTTCAAAACCTTCATTATAGCCCATAGTTGGTAGGAGTTGCCCATTATTAAAGAAAGTACCATTGTTAAGAATGTTGGTATTTCCTCTACCATTACTAAACCCTTTTGTAATGTATTTGTTATCAATTTTCATAACTAACTTCTCACCAGGTTGCAAAGGTTGATTTAATTTATAGATCGTATATAAATAGGTTTCATCAGTATATGCAACTGTCGCATTTGGAATTTCAAAATTAGAATCCCAACCATCAATCGTATAAAAGTGAAGTGAATCAATAACTTTTGAAGATGCATTGGTTAACTCAATATCTGCTTTCACATGCATATTTCTTTCTGAAGGAAAAATATCAATATAATATTTAGCATCAGTAACTTTAGGAGAAATGACATCTCTATATTTTCCATACTTGTTTTCATAATCAACAGCAAGTTGCTCATTTGTATCATTAGATCTGTATGGATTTAATACTTGAGTATTATAATATACATAACTAGCAACACCCAACCAAGCTATTGTAGTAATAACAATAAGACTTCTATAGCTTTTTGGCACTTCTTTTCTTGCTGTTTTAATACGACTTAATAATGAGCTTTTTGAACCACGATTCCATAATGCACCAGCAATTAGTAATCCTAAAACTGAAAATAAAACCCAATAAAAATTAAACCATAGTGCAGATTTAACACCTGGTCCAAAACGATTCATGTCTGAATATTGTACAGAAGCACCTCCACCAATATCTAGCATGTTTGAGCTAATATCTAAAATGCTTAATACAATTTCCCAAACTAAAAGAATTAATATTGCGATAAAATACCCAATATATTTATTACTAGATAAAACTTGAGTTAATATGGTAATTCCAGCAAAAACGATAAATAATGGAAGATTATCATAGAAAAAATCTAATAAATACACATCAACTTCAATGCGTGTAAAACCATTTAATAATTGATAAAGAATTCCAATCCCTATGAAAAATAAATTTAAAATAGATGCAATACTTACTAGAGATAAGGTTTTTGCAACCATAGATATAAACGAAGTATGGGCAGTAGCATCTACAACTTCATTGATTTTATAATCTCTATCTCTCCAGATGAGTTCACCACTAAAAAAGATGACAATAATAATAAGAAAAATATCTGTGTTGTCTTTTATAGAATCTATGAGCCTATAGGTTACAGGATAAGATTGTAAACCAAAATATTCAAAACCACCACTTAAATCTGCAATTAGTATAATAACACAAAATAAGAATAAGATTTTAAATGTAATGCTCTTAATAATACTTAGAAAATTAGTGTAAAAAAAGCTTTTAAATTGAATCCAAGATGTACCACTATTAAATGATGGATTTAATTTTGGTAAAGTAAAAACGGGATCTTTTTTATATTGACTTTCTTTTTGCTTCTTAACTTTTTTGTTTTTCTGCTTGAATGAAAAACTAAAATAAGATGTAAGTAATATGATGATACCAAGTGCAGACCATATCAAACGATTTTGGAACAATAGTCCAGAAAAACCAGGACTTATTGTATTTTTTTCAGCAGGAGTGAAATATTTGGTTTCAATGGTATATGTGTTAATTCCGAAAATATCAGATAAACCAGCTATAGTTTCATTTTCAACATCAGACATTAAAGAGCCCGAAATAATATACGCTACAATAATGACTAATCCACCAACAAAAGAAATGACGGTGCTTTTCCATTTATTAGCCATAGCATAAATAACAGTGCCTGCTAAAAACATATTAGGTAAAATGAAAAGTAAATAATTATTTAAAAATGTTTCAAAGTAAAACGAACCAAAACGATCAGAATCAATCCATCCGAAGATTGAGTTCATATATGTTCCTAGAAGCACACCTATAAAAACACCTAGTAATGGTAAAGTAGAAACTAATAAAGCTCCTAGAAAGCGTCCAAAAAAATATCCTGGTTTACTTAAAGGAGTTGTAAATAAAATTTCGTTAAACTCATTGTTATGATCTCGTAATGCTGCATTATTAAAAAATGCAACAGCCATTAAAAGTGAGAAAATACAAAATACTGTAATGTGTATTGTAAGCGTATATGGTGAATTGCGATATACATTACCAATAGCACCGCCAACTTGTACATTATCACTAACCGTAGCAAAGAATTCCATCAATGCTAATATGAAGATAAAGATATACACCATAGGTTGTCTTAGCGTATATTTTAATTCTGATAAAAAGAATGTTTTAAACATGATTAAGAAGATTAGTGAAGATTAAACAAGTACGTTTGAAGTATTGATTTTTGAAAAGAATACATCTTCTAAATTAGGTGTAACTTGTTCAAAACCATTTTGAGGATTACTTTCACTAAAAACATGAATAAGTGGTTGACCTCCTACCATTTTATTTGAAATAATTTTATACTCATTAGCATAATTTTCAAGTTCTTCTCTAGTAACTATTTTTTGATAGACTTTACTATTTAAATCATCGATTGCTGCTTGTGGTGATCCGTGATATACAATCTCACCTAAATTCATGATTGCCATTTTTGTGCAAAGTTCGCGGACATCGTCCACGATATGGGTAGATAAAATAACAATAACTTCTTTGCCAACATCTGCCAATAAATTATAGAATCGATTACGTTCTCCTGGATCTAAACCTGCAGTAGGCTCATCTACAATAATTAATTTAGGGTTTCCTATAAGTGCTTGAGCAATACCAACACGTTGCTTCATCCCACCTGAAAAGCCTTTTACAGATTTATTACGTTTGTCATATAAGTTAACTTTATTAAGTAAATATTTCACTAGCTCTTTACGTTCAGACGTATTGGTAATGCCTTTTAAAATAGCTAAGTGTGTTAATAACTGCTCTGCAGTAATGCGTGGATAAACTCCAAATTCTTGAGGTAAATATCCGAGAACTTTACGAACTTCAGCAGGTTGATTTAAAACATCAATATCATTTAAAGTTACTGTTCCAGAATCAGCTTCTTGCAAAGTGGCAAGTGTACGCATTAAGGAAGATTTTCCAGCGCCGTTTGGACCTAAAAGACCAAACATCCCATTTTCTAATTCTAAACTAACATTGTCTAAAGCTTTAACACTGTTAGCATATGTTTTTGATAAATTGGTAATAGTTAGTGTGCTCATATGATGTGATTTTGATTGATTTATGTGAATAAGACGATCCAAATGAAAAAACGTTACATCCTGTATCTTGCATTACAAGATAGTATTTATTTATAAAGACGTCAAAAATTAAAGAATGGGCCTTTATATTAAAAAAAGAATGTTGAGTAATCTAATTTCTTTGATAAGTAATAAACGAAAACTCATGTTTATGATTTGCATCTTTAGTATGAAAAGTATTTGCAGTTTCTTTCCAAATTGAAGTGTCTATTTTAGGAAAAAA
>CAZECB010000029.1:0-9205 GCA_964510745.1 uncultured Flavobacteriaceae bacterium
CATAATCATTAATTTCTAAAAGCATATTTTACAATATTAGCACCCATTTTTAACGCTTTTTCACGTACTTCTGGTGGATCATTATGAATGATTGGATCCTCCCAACCATCACCTAAATCACTTTCAATAGTAAAGAGCAATACCAATCTGCCTTCATGAAATAACCCTAAAGCCTGTGGACGTTCGCCATCATGTTCATGGATTTTTGGTAACCCATTAGGGAACTTATAAGCAATATTAAAAATCTCGTGAGTTTTAGGAAGTTCAATTAATTCTTGATTAGGAAATACTTTTTTAAGTTCTTTAGTCACATAAGGTTCCATTCCGTAGTTATCATCAATATGAAGAAAACCGCCAGAAAACAAGTAGTTTTTTAAATTTTTTGCATCAGACTCACTAAAAAATACATTGCCATGTCCTGTCATGTGTAAAAAAGGATATTGAAATATATCTATACTCCCCACTTCTACTGTTTGTATGGTTTCATTAATTGCAGTATCGATGTTTTCATTACTGAACTTAACAAGATTAGGTAGCGCAGTAGGATTGCCATACCAATCACCACCACCTTTATATTTTAATACGGCAACGTCTTGCGCATAATGACTTGAAAATGTTAAAAATGCAGTAATACAAGCAATTATTGTAAGATTTAATTTAAACTTCGGACATATTATCATACTTCAAAAATAAAAATATTTAAGATGCAGCACTTCTTTTTAACTTTAATTATAGCAAGTTTATCACTTTTTAAGGCAGATGACACCCCAAAAGACAATTATAAACCCGTAGTAGTTTTAGAATTGTTTACCTCACAAGGTTGCTCTAGCTGTCCATCTGCTGATAAATTATTAAAAGAAGTTAAACAAACTTATAGCGAAACGGATGTGATTACATTATCCTATCATGTAGATTACTGGGATTATATTGGTTGGAAAGACCCATTTGCAAAAGAAGCATTTACTAACAAACAACGTGTATATGGAAGTAAATTTTATAGTAGTTCTATTTATACGCCTCAAGTGGTTGTTAACGGAAAAGAACATTTTGTAGGGTCGCAACGCAGTACAATGAGTACAAAATTGAAGAGCTACTTATCAAAACAATCTGCAAATAGTGTTTCTATTAGTAACTCAAGAGTAGCTAATGGGAAAGTAAATTTTGATTATGTTATTGAAGGTGATATTGCTAATAAATCAATCCGATTAGCATTAGTAATTAATGATAGAGAAACATATGTAAAACGTGGAGAAAACAGGAGTAGAACACTCAACAACTCTAATATAGTAGTGTCTGAATTAAATTTTAAAATTGAAGACTCCTCAGGGAAAGGTCAAATTTTAATTCCTAGTTTGGTTAAAGATACTGATGAGTTACGTATAGTGGTTATTGTTCAAAATAATCGTTTAGATATTACAGGTGCTAGTCAGTTGAGTTTGTAATTACTCATTTATAAAAGCCACACTATATGTTGCAACTATAGCAGCAGTTTCAGTACGTAATCTTGTGTTTCCTAATGTTACAGGAGAAAACGATTTAGCAATGGCGAGTTCAATTTCTTTAGTACTAAAATCACCTTCAGGACCAATTAAAATAATGACGTCTTGTTTTGGTTGTAATGCTTGTTTTAAAGATTTGCGCTCAGTGTCTTCACAATGTGCAATAAACAATTGATCACTAAAATCTTGTTTGATAAATTCTTTAAACGAAATCAATGGGTGTAATGTTGGTAAATAATAACTCAATGATTGTTTCATTGCTGATTGCAAAATCTTATCAAATCGCTCTGTTTTAATCACCTTACGTTCGCTGTGATCACATATAATAGGGGTGATACTATCAATGCCTATTTCAGTAGCTTTCTCTAAAAACCACTCATAACGGTCATTCATTTTTGTTGGAGCAACTGCCAAATGTAGATTATATGTTTTTTTCTCTTGAAATGTTTTAGATACTATTGTTGCAATACATTGTTTAAAATCAGCGATTACTATTTCAGCTTCAAACCCCCAACCTTTTCCGTTAGTAATATGTAAAGTATCTCCTTCCTTTTTTCGTAATACTTTTGAAATATGCTTGCTTTCTTCTTTTGAAAAAGAAAATTCAGAAGTGCTTTCGGTAATTTCAGAATTATAAAATAGTTGCATTTTAAATTTTTAATCGTGCTGAAGCTGTGATGTCTTGTGTAGCAAAATCATTTTCTAAATATTTTAAATAACCCACAATAGCAATCATAGCTGCGTTATCTGTAGTAAATTCAAATTTAGGAATATACGTAGTCCAACCAAATTTTTGTTCGCCATCTTTTAATGCTCTTCTAATTCCAGAATTTGCAGAAACACCACCACCAATTGCAATATGTTTGATACCAGTTTCTTTACTTGCTAATTTTAACTTATCAATTAAAATACCAATAATAGTATATTGAATAGAGGCGCAAATGTCATTTAAATTCTCTTTTATAAAATCAGGATTTTCTTTGACTTGTTTTTGTATAAAATATAAAACTGCAGTTTTAAACCCAGAAAAACTAAAGTTTAAACCTTTTACTTTTGGCTTGGTAAATTTAAATGCCTTTTGGTTTCCTAACTGTGCTAATTTGTCTATTCGTGGACCAGCAGGGTATCCCAGGTCTAAAATTTTACCACTTTTATCATAGGCTTCACCAACAGCATCATCAATAGTTTCGCCAATGACAGTCATATCAAAATAACTTTTCACGTTTACAATTTGTGTATGTCCACCAGAAATAGTCATTGCTAAAAATGGAAATTCTGGTTTTTCAAAGCCATCTTCATCAATAAAATGAGCCAATATATGTGCTTGCATATGATTGACATCAATTAATGGAATATTTAGTCCGTAAGCCAAAGATTTAGCAAAAGAGGTGCCTACTAAAAGCGACCCCATAAGCCCTGGACCTCTAGTAAAAGCAATGGCATGTAATTGTGATTTGTCAATCCCTGCTTTTGTAAGTGCTTGATGTACTACCGGAACAATGTTTTGTTGATGTGCGCGTGATGCTAATTCTGGTACCACACCACCATATTCTTCATGTATTTTTTGACTAGCAACAACATTGCTTAAAATTCTCCCGTTATAAATTACAGAAGCAGCAGTGTCATCACAAGAAGACTCAATTCCTAATATATAAATATCTTGTTTTTTCATTAATAAAAATTAGGCATAGTAATTGTTGTTCTATAGCTTAAAAGCATCGACTCTTTTCGCATTTTAAAAGCATATACAAATAAATGAAAAAAATAAGAGACAAGCAGTAAATCAAAGTTTTAAAAATGGTAAGTATACACACCTAAAAATTTAGTTTATTTGCATTATTAATATATACCTTAAAGACAAATTAAAAAAGTATTAAAAATAGCATCAAAATTGGTAGCCATCTTGCTACTTCTTTTCATCATTTTGGTGTTGCTTTTGTCTATCCCTTCAATTCAAACCAGTTTAGGGCGTTATGTTACTGAAAAAATTAATGAAGATTTTGGAACTAATATTAATATAGAAAAAGTAGGACTCCAGTTTAATGGTGACCTAGAGCTTAAAAACATCTATATAGGAGATCATAAAAAAGACACGCTCATAAGTATTAGTGAACTTAATACATCTATTATAAGTTTTAATAAATTATATAACGGAAAACTTACTTTTGGTGATGTAGATATAGATGAACTATTTTTCAACTTAAAGACGTACAAAGAAGAAGATTTAACTAATTTAGATAAATTCATTTCTAAATTTGGAACTCCTAAAACAAAATCTGAAGAGAAGTTCTTACTATCTTCTAGTGATATTACAGCAACAAATAGTCGATTTGCCTTAGTGGATGAAAACAAAGAAACTCCTGTAATATTAGATTTTAAAAACTTAAATTTTAATACTACTGATTTTTTGGTTTTGGGAACTGAAGTATCAACACGAATTAATAAGTTATCATTTATTGAAAACAGAGGTATTACTTTAAAGAAACTTCAAACAAATTTTGAGTATTCCCCCACAGAAATGAATTTTAATGATCTAGAGATTACTACTGAAAAATCACTTTTAATAGGTAGTTTAAAATTTGATTATATATTAAAAGACCTTCCTCAGTTTGTAAATAAAGTACAATTAATTGCTAGCTTTAAAGATTCAAACATAGCATTAAGTGAAATAAATAAGTACTACAATAAATTTGGTGAAAATCAATACGCAAAATTAAATGCTAATTTTTCTGGAACACTAAACGATTTAACTGCGAGTAGTTTAATACTTAGAACAGGAAATCAAACTACTGTAGAAGGAACTTTAAATTTTAAAAATATTTTTGGAAAATCTCCTTTTTATATGGAAGGAGATTATAGAAGATTAAATAGTAGTAGAAATGATTTACAGGTATTACTCCCAGGCATATTAGGTGAAAATTTACCAAAACAGTTAGATAGTTTAGGACGTTTTACATTAAACGGAACCTCTAAACTTACTAAAGAAACACTTTATACGGACATTGTATTAAATTCTAAATTAGGGCGTGTAGTGTCTAAAATTGAAATGCAGGATATTAATGATGTAGAAAAGTTAGGCTATAAAGGAAATATTATTTTGGATGATTTTGATTTAGGTACGCTTATCGCAAAAAATAGTGTAGGTAGAGCATCTTTAAATTTAGACGTTGATGGAAGTGGATTTACACTTAAAACACTAAATACGTTAGTAAAAGGAACTATTTCTAGTCTAGGTTATAATGATTATAATTATAATAATTTAACTATATCTGGTAATGTGCAAGACAATATATTTAATGGAGATTTAATTGCAAAAGATAGAAACTTAGATTTAAAGTTTAATGGATTAATTGATTTTACAGAAGAAGAAAACAATTATGATTTTACCGCAAATGTTACTCAAGCAAATTTGAATGCACTTAATTTTGTGACTAAAGATAATATTTCTGTATTTAAAGGTTTTGTGAAAATGGATATGAAAGGAACTAATCTTGATGATGCTTATGGGAGTATCCTGTTTAAAAATACATTGTATGAAAACCAAAATGAAACTTATTATTTTAAAGATTTTGCAGTATCCTCAGTGTTTAAAAATGACATTAGATACTTAAATGTAAACTCACCAGACATTATAGATGGAAGTTTAAATGGTAAATTTGTGTTTAAAGACATTCGTAAGCTTTTAGAAAATTCATTAGGAAATATTTTTACTAATTATAAACCTTATGAGATTGCAGACAATCAATTTATAGATTTTAATTTTAAAGTATATAATAAAATTGTAGAAGTATTTTTACCAAACCTTCTATTAGGAAATAATACGTTCTTTAAAGGCCATTTGGAGAGTGATGCTAAAAAATTTAATCTTGAATTTAATTCACCACAAATAAAATTAGAAGAATATATTTTTAAAGGAATTAACTTGATTGTTGAAAATGATAACCCCTTGTTCAATACTTATATTGAAGTAGATAAAGTGAATACTAAGTATTACAATACATCAAAATTTAGTTTGATTAATAGAACTAAAAATGACAGCTTATTTATAACAACAGAATTTAAAGGTGGACTTGATAATGTGGATACATATGACTTGAGTTTGTATTATACAATAAATGAAAATAATAAATCAGTTATTGGTTTTGAGAAATCGAATATTTTATTTAAAAACAACACTTGGTATATTAATGAAGATAAAAATCAATTCAATAAAATAGTATTTGATAGAGGATTTGAAAATATAGATTTTAATAATATTAATATTAGCCACCTAGAAGAAAACATATTATTATCTGGTGTAATGAATGGGTCTAACTATAAAGATGTTAATTTGGAGTTTAAAGATGTAGACCTTACCAAAGTAACACCTGTTATAGACAGTTTAGCACTTGCAGGTAATGTGAATGGTAATTTAACACTTAATCAAAGTGGAGGTGCTTATCTTCCAGAATCTAATATTATAATTGATAACTTTAAGGTTAATAATTTTAACCTAGGGTCTTTTAAAGCTAATATCATAGGCCAACAAACACTTACAAATTATGATGTAAATATAAGCCTAAAAGATGATGCTCGAGAGTCCTTATTTGTAGTTGGTAATTTAGATGTGTCTGGGAAAAACCCAAAAATAGATTTAGAGATAGATTTCGATAAATTTATACTGAACCCTTTAACACCGTTTGGTAGTGGTATTATTACTAATATTAGAGGTGAAGTTGAAGGAAATGTTAGAGTAGTAGGACGTTTAAATCGCCCTAATATTATAGGTGACTTGAATTTAGATAAAGGAGGATTAAGTGTGCCTTATTTAGACATAGATTATGGTTTTTCAGATAATACAAAAGTAAATCTAAAAGAACAATCTTTTAACTTTAGTAATGCAGAACTAACAGATTCAGAATATTTTTCAAGTGGAAACTTATCAGGAAGCATTAGCCATGTTAATTTTAATAAATGGGCTTTAGATTTAAATATTGATTCAGACCGGTTATTAGTTTTAAATACTGAAGATGCTGAAGATGCATTATATTATGGGACAGCATTTGTTGGAGGAATAGTTGATATTAAAGGCCCTGTTAATCAACTAATAGTTAATGCAGAAGTAAGTACGGAACGAGGAACCGTATTTGTTATTCCTCTAAACGATACTGAAACTTTTGGAACAAGCTCATTTATTCATTTTGTAACTCCAGAAGAAAAGGCTGCTAAGCTTAAAGGAGAAACTTTTGCATTAAATAATATCTCTGGTTTAGAGTTAGATTTTGATTTAAATGTTAATCAAAATGCAGAAATAGAGATAGTCATCGATAAAGAAACAGGAAGTACCATTCGTGGTAGAGGAGATGGAGGGATATTGACTCAAATTAATACCAATGGGAAATTTAATATGTTTGGAGATTTTATTGTCGATAATGGAAGTTATAATTTTATTTCTCCAGGGCTATTCAGAATTCAAAAACAATTTCAAGTAAAACAAGGTGGTACTTTAGTATGGGAAGGAGACCCGTTAAAAGCACAAATGAATATTCGTGCATTACATGACGGCATCCGTGCAAACCCATCAGTTTTATTAGATAATCCCACAAGTCAAAGTATTCCTGTAGAAGTAGAAATAGAATTAACAGGTCAATTAGAGCGTCCAGATATAAATTTTAATTTAAATTTTCCTAATGTAAATTCTACAGTACAGTCAGAATTGCAATACCGTTTAAATGATAATGACACCAAACAGTTTCAAGCATTATCATTATTGGCAACAGGTTCGTTTAAAAGTGAATTAAATTTTAGGTCTCAAGATGCTTTCGGACTCTTTTCAGATGGAATTAAATCTATAATTAACGAATTTCTTTCTACTGATAATGGTAATTTTGAAGTGGGTATTGATTATCAAGTAGGGGAAAATAATCCAAATTTTCAATCAGATGATCGTTTTGTAGCAAGTTTAAGTACACGTATTAGTGATAATATACTTATTAATGGAAATGTAGGAGTACCAATAGGTGGTGTTAGTGAAACTGTTATTGCAGGTAATTTTGAAGTTGAAGTATTACTTAATGAAGACCGTACCTTATCTTTAAAATTCTTCAATAGAGAAAGTAATATTAGAACTTTTGGAGAACAAATAAGTTATACGCAAGGTGTTGGGTTATCATATAATGTAGAGTTTGATAATTTAAAAGAATTATTTTCTAAAATTTTCAAAAAGCAAGCAAAAAAGAAAAAGAAAGAAGTTCAAACTGCAGAAGATCCTGAATTTTCAGATTTCGTCAAATTTGATAAGCGTAAGAAATCCTCTAATAATAGTAAAAATCAATAACTCATATTTTTTGTAATCATATAGTTATTAACAAAAGCGTTTTCGTTATTTTTTTGATTAAAAGGTTACATTTTTGTTATTTAAGTTTAGTAGATTTACTAATCTTAATTCTTTAAAATGACTAAAATAATCAAAAAAATAGGAGTAATGACTTCAGGGGGAGATTCACCCGGTATGAATGCAGCTATTCGTTCTGTTGTTCGTACATGTGCTTTTCATGAGATTGAATGCGTAGGAATGTACAGAGGTTATGAAGGCGTGATTAAAGGTGATTTTAAAAGTATGAACGCCCGTAGTGTAAAAGGAATCATTAATAAAGGTGGTACTATTTTAAAATCTGCTAGATCTAAACAATTTAAAACCGAAGCGGGGAGACAACAAGCATATCAAGCATTAAAAGATGCTAATATTGACGCATTGATTGCTATTGGCGGTGATGGTACGTTTAATGGTGCTTTTATATTCAATAAAGAATTTAACTTCCCAATTATAGGAATTCCAGGAACTATAGATAATGATATTTTTGGTACAACCCATACTTTAGGCTATGATACAGCTTTAAATACTATTGTTGAAGCAATAGATAAAATTAGAGATACAGCAAGTTCACATAACCGATTGTTTTTTGTTGAGGTTATGGGGCGAGACGTTGGTCATATTGCATTAAATGTGGGGGTTGGAGCTGGAGCGGAAGAGATTTTAATTCCTGAAGAAGATTTAGGCTTGGATAGATTATTAGAATCGTTAAGACGAAGTAAAAAATCAGGTAAATCATCAAGTATAGTTGTAGTTGCAGAAGGTGATAAAATAGGAAAGAATGTATTTGAATTAAAAGATTATGTAGATCAGAATATGGAAGGTTATGATGTGCGTGTTTCTGTACTAGGGCATATGCAACGTGGTGGTTCTCCAAGTTGTTTTGATCGTGTTTTAGCAAGTAGAATGGGAGTGAAAGCTGTTGAAAGTTTATTAGAAGGAAAGTTTAATTATATGGTTGGTTTATTAAATAATAAAATGGAATTGACTCCTTTTGAAAAAGCAATTAAAGGAAAATCAAGTATAGATTCAGAATTGTTAAGAGTCTCAGATATAATGACAATATAAAATAGAAGCATGAAATTAGGAATTAATGGATTTGGAAGAATAGGCAGGATAGCCTTTAGAGCAGCAATAAATACACCAGATATAGAAGTTGTAGGTATAAATGACTTGTTAGATATTGAACACCTAGCTTATTTATTAGAGTATGATTCTGTTCATGGACGTTTTGACGGAAAAATAAAAGTTGAAAATGATAATTTGATTGTAAATGGAAAAACGATACGCGTTACAAGAAAAAGAGATCCAAAAACATTAGCCTGGGATGCAGTTGGCGCGGATGTAATATTAG
>CAZECB010000029.1:9215-10901 GCA_964510745.1 uncultured Flavobacteriaceae bacterium
CAGGTGTTTTTAAAACTCTTGACACTGCTAATGCTCATATTGAAGCTGGCGCTAAAAAAGTAGTGATTTCAGCACCTAGCAAAGATGTACCTATGTTTGTTATGGGAGTAAATCATACAGGGGTAAAAACAACAGATACTATAGTTTCTAATGCGTCTTGTACAACCAATTGTTTATCATTAATATCTAAAGTACTTCATGATAATTATGGTATAGAAGAAGCATTGATGACTACCATTCATGCAGCAACAGCAACACAGTATACTGTTGATAGTCCTTCAAGAAAAAATTATAGATTAGGACGTTCAGCAATAAATAATATTATACCTACAAGTACAGGAGCAGCTATTGCTGTAGGAAAAGTAATTCCAGAGCTTGATGGAAAATTAACAGGAATGGCATTTCGTGTGCCAACAGCAGATGTATCTGTAGTAGATTTAACGGTTAAACTTAAAAAAGAAACATCTTATGAAGCTATTAAAAAAGTATTTAAACAAGCTTCAGATAATGAATTAAAAGGAATATTAGGCTATACAGAAGACGCTGTAGTATCTCAAGATTTTGTGAGTGATACTCGAACTAGTATTTTTGATGCTACTGCAGGAATAGAATTGAATTCTAAGTTTTATAAAATAGTAGCTTGGTATGATAATGAATTTGCGTATTCTAATAAATTAGTAGATTTGGCGCAGTACATCAATAATATTTAATATCAAGCATTAGTATAATATGATTTTAGTAGTAGATAGTGGTTCCACAAAATGTGATTGGTTATCACTTAATCATAAAGGAGAACAGTTATATGAAAAACAACAAACAAGAGGTTTAAACCCTGCAATAATTACTGAAAATGATATTGTTGAGCGAATTAATGAATCTGATGTTTTAAAAAATAATAAAGATCAAATAACCAATGTATTTTTTTATGGAGCAGGATGTGGTACTGAAAAACCAAGATTGATGTTAAAACGGATTTTAGAAACGTTTTTCTCAAATGCAGAAGTATCTGTTAAAGAAGATACTTATGCAGCAGTATATTCAACAATTAATAAACCTGATGAAGCGGCTGTAGTTTGTATTTTAGGTACAGGATCAAATTGTAGTTATTATGATGGTTCACAATTAATCCAGAAAGTAGAATCTTTAGGATACACTATTATGGATGATGCTGCTGGAGATTATTTTGGGAGACAGTTAATTAGAGACTATTATTTTAGTTTAATGCCAAAAACTCTAAAAACTAAATTTGCAAAGACATTTAATTTAGATTCAGATCATATCAAAGCTAATTTGTATAAACAACCTAACCCTAATGCTTTTTTAGCATCTTATGCTGAATTTATGTTTGCTAATAAAGGTTCAGAGTATATCATAGAACTCATAAAAGAGGGTATAAGATTATTTACTAAAACAATGATCATGCAGTATAAAGAGGCCTTACACCAAGTCCCTGTACATTTTGCAGGATCTATAGCCTATTTATGTCAAGATCAAATTAAAGAAGTTGCTAAAGAAATGAATTTCAAAGTAGGTAATTTTGCAAAGCGTCCAATTGAAGGTTTAGTAAAGTATCATGTTAACAATTTAAATTAAAAACTCATTAAAAGTTTATTACCTTTAAGCTTCTATTTTAAACCTGAGTTCGATTAAAAAAAAGCGAGTTGATTAGTTTTAATAGATTGATAT
>CAZECB010000030.1:0-10856 GCA_964510745.1 uncultured Flavobacteriaceae bacterium
TAAAGCGAAATGCACTAAAGTACATAGTTTTAACTATTTTTGAGACCAATAAAACAATTACTATTCTTGTATTTTCTATAAATTTCCATGCATAAGCCATATAAATTGCAAAACAAATCATAATAACAGTCCAAATAGCTCCAAAAATCCATCCTGGTGGAGTCCAAGGTGCTTTATTTAAATTTTGATACCAATCTGAAGATACGCCTTTACTTGTAAAATAAGATCCTATTCCTAATCCTGAGAAATTAATAATTAAAAAAAGAACAATTCTTGCGAGCATAATTTAATTTTATTAAATAAAGTTATTTAAGGTGTAAAATAGCGAAATTAGTTATTATAAACGTTTAATAATTTGATATACAAAAAAGTACTGTGAATTTAAATTCACAGTACTTTTAATAATTTATTGTGAAAATTTTTTAATCTAAATTAGGCTGTGGAGTCATACGTAAATAAGGTTTTACTTCTGTATGTCCTTTTGGAAATAACTCTGGTATTTGTTCATTAGCTACAGAAGGTACTATCACGCAATCATCTCCAGCATTCCAATTAGCAGGAGTTGCTACCTTATGATATGTAGTTAGTTGTAATGAATCTATTACACGTAATAATTCATCAAAATTACGCCCAGTAGAAGCTGGGTATGTAATTGTTAATTTTATTTTTTTATCATTTCCTATAACAAAAACTGAACGCACAGTTAACTTACTATCTGCATTAGGATGAATCATATCATATAATTCAGAAACATTACGGTTTTCATCTGCTATAATTGGAAAATTTACAGTTGTTCCTTGTGTTTCATTAATATCTTTTACCCATCCATGATGAGAGTCAATACCATCTACACTTAATGCGGCTACTTTTACGTTTCGTTTATCAAATTCAGATTTATATTTAGCCACAGTACCTAATTCTGTTGTGCAAACGGGTGTGTAATCTGCTGGGTGTGAAAATAGAATTCCCCAACCGTCACCTAGCCAATCATGAAAATTGATTTCTCCTTCTGTAGTTTGTGCTGTAAAATTTGGTGCTTCATCACCTAATCTAATTGCTGCCATATTTATTCTTTTTATGTAATTAACTCTATTAAAATTTGATGAGCTAATTTAATATATTCAGATTTTATCTCTAGTTAAAAAAAATACAATTCTGTTAAATTACAGTAAAAATAGCGACTATTTCATTCTGTAATAATATTGTAAATTTGTAATCCAAAAATCAATGAATTTTATGAGTTATAGAATAGAAAAAGATACAATGGGTGAAGTAAAAGTGCCTGCTGATAAACTTTGGGGCGCACAAACTGAACGCTCAAGAAATAATTTTAAAATAGGTGCTTCAGCATCAATGCCTTTAGAGATTGTTTACGGATTTGCATATCTAAAAAAAGCTGCGGCTTATACAAATTGTGAGTTAAACGTTTTAACTATTGAAAAACGTGATTTGATCGCTCAAGTTTGTGATGAAATTTTAGATGGTAAGCATGATGATCAATTCCCGTTAGTGATTTGGCAAACTGGTTCTGGTACGCAAAGTAATATGAATGTAAACGAGGTTATTGCTAATAGAGCTCATCAAATAGCTGGGCATATAGTAGGAGAAGGAGAAAAAACAATTCAGCCAAACGATGATGTAAATAAATCACAATCATCTAATGATACCTTTCCTACAGGAATGCATATAGCTGCTTATAAAAAAGTAATAGAAAATACTATTCCTGGCGTAAATCAATTAAGAGATACGCTTAATAAAAAAGTAGAGCAATTTAAAACTGTTGTAAAAATTGGACGTACTCATTTAATGGATGCAACTCCTTTAACTTTAGGTCAAGAGTTTTCGGGCTACGTATCTCAATTAGATCACGGTTTAAAAGCTTTAGAGAATACTTTACCACATTTAAGTGAATTAGCACTAGGTGGGACTGCGGTAGGAACAGGTTTGAATACACCTAAAGGATATGCAAAGTTAGTAGCAAAGCATATTGCTGAATTTACACAGTTACCATTTATTTCAGCATACAATAAGTTTGAAGCTTTAGCTGCTCATGATGCTATTGTAGAAACTCATGGTGCTTTAAAACAGTTGGCTGTAGTTTTAAATAAAATTGCAAATGATATTAGAATGATGGCCTCTGGACCGCGAAGTGGTATTGGAGAGATAATTATTCCTGCAAATGAACCAGGAAGTTCTATTATGCCAGGAAAAGTGAATCCAACGCAATGTGAGGCGTTAACTATGGTTTGCGCACAAGTTATGGGTAATGATGTGGCAGTTACTGTAGGTGGAACTCAAGGGCATTATGAGCTTAATGTTTTTAAACCTATGATGGCGGCTAACTTATTGCATTCTGCTCAGTTAATTGGTGATGCTTGTGTAAGTTTTGATGTTAATTGTGCTACTGGAATTGAGCCTAACCATAAAGTAATTAAAGAACTACTTAATAATTCGTTAATGCTAGTTACTGCTTTAAATACTAAAATAGGCTATTATAAAGCGGCTGAAATTGCTAATACAGCACATAAAAATGGAACAACTTTAAAAGAAGAAGCAATAAACTTAGGTTATGTTTCTGCTGAAAATTATGATGAATGGGTAAAACCTGAAGATATGATTGGAAGTCTTGAATAATTGATTTTTTAATTTTGAATAAAAACAAAAGGCTATCGAATATCGATAGCCTTTTGTTTTATTTTATAATGAAACTAATATTATTTCAATTTAAATTCTGATGAAGATACTAATCTACCTTGGTCAAATACATTGACTTTATAGTCACCTTTTGCAAATTTCTCTTTACCATTTTTATCAACAAATTCACATATATCAAGGTTTTTACCTTCATAATTAAATTTACTAATTAAACTGTAATTTATAACTTGGTTTTCAAATTCTATTTGTTCGTTTAACCCTAATACATTATCATTTGGATCTAACACTTGTACAAAAAACTCTTTATCTCCTGTAGTTACTAAACTATTCTTAAGTATTGTATAACACACTCTAACTTTACGTGCTCTAGATGCTCTTTCTGTTGGGATTAATTTTCCAGAAGTTCTAACAATTACACCAAAACCCTTTAATTGCGATGCAGATAGTATTGAAGCGTTATCAACAATTTCTGCTAATTGAGTGTTTTGTACTAAAAGTGAATCATTAAATATAGAACGCTCATTAAGCTCTGTACGAGTACTATCTAAAGATGATGCTAATAACGAGTTTTCTACTTTTAAAGCATCATTCTCAGCTAATAAATTCTCCATCTCTTTCTCTAAAGCTACAAATTTACGTCTATAGTTTCTTAAATTTTTAACAGTTCCTTCTGATGCTTCTAATGATGAAACTAAGCCTTCAATACGTTCTTTAGCTTCTACTAACTTTGCATTAGCAACTTCGTTTTCACCTATAGCAGTATCATATTGCGCTGCCATTGCATTTAAATCGTTTAAAACTAATTGTTTCTCTTCTGTTAATTCTCTTTTAGTTTCTACACCATCATTATATATTGTATAGGTATAAATTGCTGTTCCTATAAGTAATGCTATTGCTATTCCTAAAATTACTTTTAAACTTCTATTGTTTCCTGAACTGTTTTCCATAATAAATATTGGGTTTTTGTATTAAACTTCGTTTTTTAAATTTAAATTATAAATGCATTTTAAATTTAATTGAAAGTAATGTTACTCTCGTTTGAATTATATACGTCAACTTTTAACATTTGGATCTTTTGAGTTTATATTTCTTCAGTCTAAAGATAAAAAATTTTGTCTAACTTCAGATATGTTTACACTTGTTAAATGTTCTTTTCCTTCTCTTAAATAACGGATCTCAATAACATCTTTACTATTTAATTCATTTTTAGAATGAACTAAACAATCTATATGACAAGTTAATTGATTTCCTATTTGTAAAATAATATCTCCACCTAATAGTAATTCTTTATTATTAATTTTTGAATAAATAGTACCGCCTCTAAGACCTGCTTGCTCTGCTGGACTTGATTTAGCAACTCTTTGAACTAAAAGCCCTCCATTAATATTCAAATTGAATACTTTTTTAAAATTTTCACCAGTAAGTAAAGTTCCTTCAATACCAATCCAAGGACGCTCTTCAAACGACAATAATTCTTTTGCTGTATTAATAGCTACAACCATCCCTATACCTTGAAATCCTCCAGAAACAGTCAATATACTAGATGCTATACCAATAACCTCTCCTGAAGAATTAAAAATTGGACCACCACTATTACCTGAATTAATAGCTGCATCAGTTTGTATAAACTCTACTCCTACGGTACCATCATACAACGTATTAAAATTTCTAAATGCAGAAATAATTCCTGTTGAAAATGAGTTTTCTAACCCGTAAGGACTTCCTACAGCATATACTTGTTGACCAACAGCCAAAGCATCAGAATTTCCAAATTTTGCATGAGTAAGAGTTGCATCATGAATTTTTAATTTTAATAGTGCAATATCAGCTGTTTTTTCGCTAAATAATATTGAAGCTTCTCGTAATTTCCCATCGTTTGTCTTAACTAATATTTCTTTAGCCCCATCAACTACATGTGCTGCAGTTAAAATATGGCATTCTCCAGATATAATAACTCCAGACCCTAATCCTTGACTTTTATTTGTGCCTTTATCCGTTAATTTGTCTGATTTTGTTTGAATGGTAACTACTGATGATACTACTTTTTTATAAAGATCGATATTCTGTCTTTCTTTTACAGAAATGTTACTTGGAGTAACTCTTACTTTAGCTAATGCGTGATTAACATCTTGAGCTGATGCAAAACTTACAGTAATAAGTATGTTAAGGACAATTAAAAAAAATCTATTCATAATGGTGTATTGTTTTAATTTTAAAATGAGAGTTATCTATAATAGAATATGTTTAATTAATCGTGTAGCAAAAATAGTTTTACTGACTTAATAATAAGTGATAAAATCCAAATTATTTTTTTAAATAGAATTTACTTTTTTTAAAGAATCTATCCTTCTCTGCAATTGTTGAATTTCAAGTTCATTCTCTTCTGCTTTTGGGAGTATTTTAAGTGAATCTACTATTTTTTGAGGTACATCAATTTTAGAAATTGTATCATTACTATAATAGTAGCCTATACCTTCATCTGCACGCCATGCTTCATTTAATTGTTCATATACAGATTGATTCCATGTACTTGGATGTTTAACATCTATCCAAACAACATCACGATATTCACTATCAACTAATGCTAAATCTGGAGTAGCAGCACCATCGAATTGCCCTTCTTCATTTTTAGCAGATACAGTGCCTAAAAAGAATAAACGTTTACGCCCTGCTATTTCTTTAATATAAGGTCTGAATTCTACAGGAGCATTTACCGACCAATCATATTCTTTACGTGACTCTTGAACTTTCAAGGGCATTGCGGAGACACCTGCATAGCCTTGTTTTTTTGAAGCATGATCATAATAATATAATTTATTGCTACCGTCAGCAGGAATAAAAACGCTAAAAGTTAAACTAGTACGTTTAATACCAATAGGTTCTAATCCAAACCAATGATATAAACCACTATACGCATCTGTTTCAGTATCTGAAAAATTAAAATCAGTAACAAAAGGTTGTTCATTTTGATCTTTAGCTAAATCTGGGATTTTAACTGCAGTTTTCATATTCCAAGGTAATGGATCACTAAATCCTCCTAAAAATTTTAAAGACTTGGCTTGCATCCTTGATACTTTTTCAGATAATGCATTCTGACCTTTTAAAAAAGGATAATTTTTCATTTCATCAGGACTTACATAGGTCCCCTTCCCTATTAAAATACGCTCAAAATAATCTTTTGTATTATGCGCACCATTTTCAATAATCATGACGCCTCCAAATGTGGGATATGGAAAGAAGAATCCTTTCCATTTGGTAAGGCTAACGACTTCTACCCATTGCCCTGAATCATTCTTAAGATAAAATACATCTCCTGGTTCATAGTTTAATAATTTCCATAATCCGAAACGTTGCACGACTGCATTATATGTATTTCTACTAAACTTTAAAGACTCTCCAATAGAAAATGTTACAGGAATTCTATTTTCATTAGAAAACCTAGGAAATGGTGATGTACTTGATACAGAAAAGATTTCTTCAGTATTATCACTGATACGTTGCCAAATATATTTTTCTGAAGGTTGTATAGCCATCGTCCATTTATTCTCATCTTCAATACGTACTAAATGAGGTAAGGATACATCTTTAGTCTCACCCACAGATTCATTAGCCATTGAAAATATATTTCTGAGGGGTTGTATACGCTCATTTTGTGTTAGCGGGAGTTCGTTTATTTCAATTTTATTCAGGTCATTAAATACATTATAGGTTTTCATGTAATCATACATTTTGTAATGCCATCCAGCAATGTAAAATAATCCAAAAATGATTAATAATATACCTAATATACCAATACGTTTACCTGTGCTTGCAGAGTTCCGGAATTTTTTAAGTCCAAATAATAAAATAGTACTACTTAATAAAATAACAAATAAAAATTTACGAATAAATAGTAATACCGGTTGATAATCATCACGAAGTATAAATAATGTGATAAGGAGAAATACACCTAGTATTATTATAATTCGTTTTTGCTTTTTGCCTCTATTCCAATAGCTTTTAATCATTGTGTTAGTTTATTGTATAAGTTTACTAATAGGTATGTAATTTATAAATAATGTTACGAATTAGTGATATATAAAAATAGAAAACTTTTTAGGAAGACTGCCAGTATAATTTTTAATTTTATACAGTATATTATTTTCCCTAAAAAAAAGTTATAATTCTGTTAGTTAACTTATAATTAACAGACCTATTAGTAAACCTATTAAAAACAAAAGCATGTTAAAAAAACCTGTCTCTATTTTATTATTGATATTTACTATTCTAATATTTAATTCTTGTTCGTCAGATAATGATGATTCTGTTGAAACAGTAGATGATGAAGGAGATAATACTAACACTTCTATTGACAGAAATAGCTTAGCTACTAATGGATGTCAAAATGTGGTTATCGCTAATGGGTTTGCTTATGCAGCATGTGGTAATGAAATTGAAGTGATATCTCTTAATACTTTAGAACGTAATTTGTTAAATATTTCGGGAAGCGATATCACTGTTGATGGTAATGAAGGATTATTATTTGCTTTGGATAGAAATACAATTAATGTATTAAGTCTTAATGATCCTATGTCTCCTAATTTATTAACAAGTTTAACTACTAATTTCTCCGCGTTTTCAGGAATTTCAGCAGCTAATGGTGTTTTAGTAGTTTCTGCAGGCGCAGGCTCTGCAAATACACAAATTTTCACATATACAGGTACTACCGTTACTTTAGCAACAAATGGTAATGCGACAATTGATAACGTTACAGGTAACCCTGATGTTCATGTTACAGCTACCTCTAATGGTATTACTGCATTTTACTCACAAGACATAGGTCAAGTTGCTAATTGGGCAATACAAATTGCTAATATTGATACTAATGGTCAAGTTGTTAATACTCCTCCTTTTGTAAGATTAACAGCGCAACAATTTCCAGGGGGACCATTTGGCCCTTCAAATTTCCCTGTTGAAAGTGAATTTTTAAATAATCGATTATACGTTGCTCACTTTGCAGTACCTGGTGTTGAGATTATAGATTTAGATAATAATAATCAATTATTGTCGTCAATAAATCTATCTTATCAACCTGTTAATATTTCAACTGATGATACATTATTATTTATAATTGGTGCTTCTAATACGGATGTTGATATCATTGACCCTACAACAGATACTGTTACCAATTCTATTAATGCTGAATTAGTTCAACCTACAGGTATAGCTGCTAATACGACACATATTGCTGTAGCAGATAGAACTGATGGATTAATCGTTATTACACGCGAATAATAGTTATTTGTACACTTTATAAAAAAATAATGTTTAAAAAAATAATTTCTGTTTTACTGTTAATATTTATTTTAACAATCAATTCATGTTCATCAGACAATAATAATGATGATATTGAAATAGTAAACGATGAGAATGATGATACTGGGGATACAGGTAGTATTGCAGCTAATGGGTGTTCAAATGTTGTTATTTTTAATAATATTGCATATGGCGCCTGTGAAGGAGAAATTGAAGTTGTAAATTTAATGACTTTAGAACGTAATCTTTTAAATATCTCTGCAGATGATATTACTATCGATACGAGTACAGGACAATTATTCACTCAAACAGAGGATACAGTACAAGTATTAAATTTAGATAATCCTATGGAACCAAATATTGTAGCAACTATAGGCACTAATTTTAGCCTATTTTCTGGATTGTCAGCGGCTAATGGTGTTTTAGTTGTTTCTGGTGGCTCTATTAATTCAAATACGCAAGTGTATAATTATACTACTAACTCTATTACTCTAGTTACGGATGGAATTCCTACTGTTGACAGTATTGTTTCAGGAGGTAATCCAGATGTACATGTCACTGCTACTGAAAATGGTGCAACAGCATTTTATTCACAAGATATCAGTAACGCTGCTAATTGGGCAATACAAGTTATTGAACTTAATAGTAATGGACAGGTAATTCCTAGCCCTGTTCCTCCTGTTCCCATTGTTTTAACACCAGGACAATATACAGGAACTTTTAATAGACCTATTGGACCTGCAAATTTTCCTTTAGAAAGTGAGTTTTTAAATGACCAGCTTTATGTTGCTAATTTTGCAGCTAGAGGCCTAGAAGTTATAGATTTTACTGATAATAGTGAAATCTCCCTCATTCCATTAAATTATGAACCCATTAATGTAGCTACAGATGGGAGATTACTTTTTGTAATTGGTCTTACTGAAAACAGGGTAGATATTATAGATCCAGCTATAGGAGGAGTTACCGAAACTATTGATGCTGATTTAGTGCAGCCAACTGGAGTTGATTCGAATGCTACACATATTGTTATCGCTGATAAAACTAATGGCTTGGTAGTTATACCACGTACTTAGTTAATTAATAGTTACATTAATCCTTTATCTTTTAGACGCTCACGAGCACTTTTCTGTTCAATTTCAGGGGTGTCTTTCTGTACAGTTTCTTCAACGTCTGGTTTAGAGTCCTTAGATGTTATATCATCAATTAGTTCTTTACCTTTTTCAATCGTATGTTCTACTACGTTAGTTATAGAATCACTTTTCTCTTCAATCACCTTAGTTGATTTTATAACAAAATTTGCTAAATACGTTCCTAAAATAGTTCCTATTATACAGGATACAAATATGGAAATAGTAGTATAATTAATCGGAATTAAAAACTTTAAAACCACCATAGCAATAATAAACAGAAGCGTTACATAAACAATACGTAATAGTAGTTTTTGCTTATACACAAATCCTGTTTTATCATCTGCTTTCATTTGTAATTCTTTTGAATTTACAATTTTATTGAGCAATCGATATCCTTTATTGCTATTAGACTCTCTCCAATACAACAAGATTCCAAATAGTATTGCTACAATAAATATAATTAACTCTAATCCCATAATTACTTCAGTTTATATATAAGTATATCTTTTTCAAATTTTGTTACTAATAATATTAATGACCCAATCTTTTAAAGAGTCATCCCAAGTTTTATAGCGTTTATAAAACTCTTCTTTATCATACCAATACAAGAATAATACATCTTGCGGAGATATATTAACTAATAACCTCCAAAGTAAATCTTGATGTTTCATTGTTAATGACGAATGTGGTCGGTGTAACGCAAAATACAAACTATCATCCACTAAATCTTGTACTTTAAAGGCATTACTACGTTCTAATCGTTCTAAATAAATTTCAACGCCATTAATTTTTTTGAGGGTTTTTACATCTATTTTATTAAGGTAACGCCTAAATAAAATTTTATCACTTAAAATATCTTTTATATCGTGTTCTGGATTGATAATATATTGTTGAAACATGAATTTCTTTATGCGTTCATAACGTTCATTTTTTATTTCTGTTTCTAAATTGACTTCAACAATCAAGTGATCTTTTAACTTTGTGATTAACTCTGGTTGTGATATATGATATATTAACACATCATGAGACGTATCTTTTATAGCTTCTTTATGCCAATCGCTATCTTCAAAAACTAATATTGTAGTAATAAAATCTCTTAATACATATACGCCACCAAACGCTCTAGTAAAAAAAGAATCCGTTTGAAAATAAACAGGTTGAAGCCCTAAGTCACGATGTCGCAAATCACCATATTTTTTAGCGGATTTTAATAGTTCATGGTGAATGTTTTCGTTTATGAAATTATTCCCGTTATTAAATAACTCTACAAGTTGTAATTGTTCTTTTTGTATCTTATCTAAATCGCCTATTAATCTAAAACTGATCGTTATTTTATCATATTTTAAAATACCCAACGGGTCATAAAATGCATCTGTACCTTGATCAAAATCAATACAAATGGCACTATTACGAGTGATATCTTTAATTTTAATTTCATGTGTTTTAAATACATGCTGCATCATTTCTCTATCAAACGTATGAAATGGTATGTAAACAGGTTTATTTTTTTGTAATGGTGAAATAATAATACCATGTGGATTGGCATCACCATGATTTAAATACTGCAAATTTTCTTTTTCTTCTGCAATTTCAGGACTCCAGCCTATGGCATCAATTGAAAATGATTGTAGTGTCGTTGGTTTAAACCCTAATGTTTCTAAACATTCATTATAGCGTTCTACCAATTTACCACTAATAGGGATAAGCTCACTTCTATATAAATTAGCGTCTTTAAGTTTTTGCATTGTATTTTTGTCTTTCGGCTGTGCTCAAGAT
>CAZECB010000031.1:0-10853 GCA_964510745.1 uncultured Flavobacteriaceae bacterium
TTTAGGTAATTGGAGAAGGTGGAACTAATGATGACATAAGGTTAGTTCGTTATACTGGAGGATTAGATGATAATGATCCTAATTTAACAGACGTTATAGAAAGTAATATTGATTTTGGTAATACTCATTTAAGTATTCGAGTAACTTATAATCCTACTTCGGGTGAGTGGGAATTATTTGTTAGAGATGATGGCATTTCTTTTAACAGTCCTGTTTCACTTAATGCAGCAAATTCTGTAGGAACCATGATCGATAATACATTTACAAATGTTGATTTAGATTTTATAGCTGCCGTTTGGAGTCACAACAATCAAGCAAATGCTACTGCTACTTTTGATAATATCTGTATTTCAACAGCACCTGCAAATTGTACTACAACTACAACTTGGAATGGAGTTATTTGGGATAATGGAGTTCCTAACACCACAACTGCTGCAATTATTAATGCAAATTATGACACTACTAGTAATGGAAATATAACAGCATGTAGTTTAGTACTTAATAATGGGTTTATCTTAGATGTGCAAAACTCAACTTTTGTGCAAATACAAAATGACGTAACTAACAACGGTACTATAAATGTTACATCTACAGCAAATTTTGTTCAAGTTGAAGATGATGCCATTTTTACAAATAATGGTACTTCTCAAGTTAATAAGGATACAGCCCCAAAACAAGATTGGTTTTTCTACACATATTGGGGTTCTCCCGTTGAAGATGCCACTGTAGAAACTGTATTTTCTTCTACACCTAATAGCAGGCGCTTTGCTTTTGATGCAGTAAATTATAGAGATATTGATTTTGATGGTATTCCTGAAGCCGGAGGCTTTGTACCATTTATAGCAGGCACATTACAGCCTGGTATTGCTTATGGCATGACGGAAAACCCTAGCGATATGTTTCCTACAGATCCTTTTACTGGATTACCAGGACTAGTGACTTTTCAAAAAACATTTACAGGTGCCCTTAATAGTGGCGATATTACTATTCCTATAGCTCATACTATAGATAATGATGACGGAGGAGCAAATAATTCTAATTTCAATTTTATTGCTAACCCATATCCATCTGCGTTAGATTTTGACGCTTTTGTAGCTGCTAATACATCTGTAGATGGTGTTGCTTATTTCTGGTCACAAGCAACTCCTCCTAGTGAAGCAAATGTTGGAGGAGATCCTATTAATTTTAGTCAAAATGATTATGCAATATATAATACAGGTACTGGTGGTGTTGCAGGACCATCAAGACCTATTGGGAGTACAATCCCTTCAATAATCCCTAATCAATATATCCCTTCAGGACAAGGGTTTTTTGCAATTGCTTCTGGAGCAGGAACTGATGCTACTTTTAGAAACTCTATGAGAGTTGCAATAGATGGCGCGGGAAACCTTACTAATGATCGATTTTTTGGTATTGAACAAAAAGATATCACTTTAAGTAATGTGACTTCTGAAGTTTCTATAATTGAAGAAAATAGGTTATGGATTAATTTAAGCACTAATAATGGTATTTTTAATCAAGTTTTAATTGGGTATGTTAATGGTGCTACTAATAGTATTGATGACTTATCTTATGATTCTGTAAGATTTAAACCAGTTGGTAGTACAGCTATTATTTATACTTCTATAGATAGAGATCAAGGTAATGATAGAAATTATGCTATTCAAGGAAAAGCAGTTAACAGCATTGATGAGAATGAAACCATACCATTAGGTTTTGAAACAGATCTTACTGCTGATATTGCTACAACTTATACACTTTCTGTAGATAGTTTTGAAGGTTCATTTATAGAAAATAATACTGTTTATTTAAGAGATGAATTAATAAATATAACTCATAATTTATCTGCATCAGATTATAATTTTACTTCTGAAGCTGGCATATTTCAAGATCGTTTTATTATTCAATTTACACCAAGTAGTACCTTGTCTTCTGATGAGTTTGAGTTAACAGAAGATACACTTGCAATTATTGAACTAGACAATGGCAATGTGCAATTTAGAGTGTCTAATAACATAGAAATGGAAACTATCAAAATTATTGATTTAACTGGGCGTGAGTTATATAATTTTGAAACCGAAGGTAGTGACAATACTTATAATTTATCAAACTTAAATCAATCTATTTACGTTGCACAAGTCACTTTAAGCAATGGTATAGTTATTAGTAAAAAAGCTATTAAAAGGAATTAGGAATTAAGGAAATATACTTACATGTTGTTTCCTTTCTATTTTTTGTAAAAGTATCTTATAATTTATACCTTAAAGCAAAAATAACGTTTAAACCAGGTGCAGAAATACCTGAAGAATACGTTCTGTACAACTGATTCGTTATATTTTCTATAGTTCCTGTTAAAGATAGTGCTTTATTAATTTGATATTCAGACCTAAGGTTTAAGGTATACCATGAGGGTGAAAATGGATTTCCATTGGCATCACTAGCAAATAAAAAATCTGAACTTATAATTGTTGGTGAAATTTCTTCAAATGACAATCCACCGCTATAGTCTGCATAGGCATCAAACTTAAGTTTATTTTTATTCCAAATTAAATGTGTATTTCCAAAATCTGGTACTACATGTCTAACAGGTACTTCAACACCATTTTCATCAGTCTCCTCTCCTCTTACTACATTATATTGCGAGGTTAACTTTAAATTTTCTGCTAACTCAATTTCTAATCCTGCTTCAAATCCATAAATATTAGCACTTGATGCATTTTGTATGGCCAATACATCACTTAATTCTTCATCAAAAACAACTTGTGTTTCTCCATTAAGGTTAAAATTTCGTCGTATTAAAGCATCATCTAAAAATGTATAATATGTTGATAGGTCGAAAATCACTTTGCTTCCAAAATTTAAAACTAATCCTAATTCACCATTATAAGCATATTCTGGTCTTAAATCAGCATTAGGGACTACAACAGACCCCGGCTCAGAATCAAATATTTTACCTACATCATCAATATTTGGAGCTCTAAACGCTGTGGATGCATTTAATTTCCAATGGACTATTTTATTTGGTGACCAGCTTAACCCTAATCCTCCTGTTAGTGCTCCATTATTTAAATTAGCATTTTCAAAAGGGAAATTAAAAAACTCATTATTACCTGCTAAATTTGCGTTTATAAATACACCATTATACCTTAATCCAGATTGAAAGGTTACTTTTTTATTAGGCTTATATTTATAACTTAAATAAGCTGCCGCAGATTGCCAAGTGGATCCATCTGGATACCTTGTTGAAATGGCATTTGTTACATTTGTAAAGATATTGGTTTGCCTTGCTTCAGAGCCTACTAAATTATAGATATATTCTGCTCCATAAGATAATTTTGATTTTTGAGAAATAGTTTTTTCAAAATCTATATTTATAGAGATAGCATCTACATTTTCTTCCCTTGTACGTCTATTCACAGCATTAAAATTTCTATCATTTCTACTCTCTTGAAAATTTTGATATGCTGCTGTAAACTTTACTTTATCATAAAAACTTGAATTACTGTTCAATTTAGTAATTTGAAAATTCCCTAAAAACCAACGTTGCGGTCCAAAAAACCATTCTGCAGAACGTAATTGTCCATCACTATTTCTTCTTATCAATCTATCAAATCTATCGTAATCTGAAGTCTGAGAATAGTGTAATCCAAAATCAAAACTCAATTTGTCATTTGCTTTATAATGAGCTTTTTGTAAAAAATTAATTTGATCATATCCAGATGAGATTTGATCTCTAGGATCATCATTAATAACAATTATATCTTGCCCATCAATGGTTTCTACAAAATCAGGTCTTAGAAAATCACTAGGGCCATTTCGTCCTGTTCTTAAATCATCAAAATTAGTATAGCTAACACTTGTTAAAAAGCCCCATCTTTTATATCCTAAATTAAAATCTAAATGTCCTGTATTTTCATTTGAAGCACTTGCATATCGTACTGAAGCATTTGCATTAAAGTTTAATTTGTCAGAATTAGATAAAGTAGGCTTTAGAGAGTAAAAATTAATAACTCCTCCAATAGCATCGCTTCCATAAATAACAGAACCTGCTCCTAAAGACACTTCTGTACTCTCTATTGCAAATGGATCTATAGAGATCACATTTTGGACATTTCCACTTCTAAAAATGGCATTATTAAAACGTATTCCATCTACAAAAAGTGATAATCTGTTAGTTGAAAACCCTCTAATAATAGGACTTCCTCCTCCTAATTGGCTTTTTTGAACAAATACCTCTCCGCTATTCAATAACAAGTCAGCACTTGTTTGCGGATTTGAAAATGAAATATCTTCTGTTCTAATACTTTTAATTTTTTGAGGAATATCCCTTCTATTTTGTTCAAATTTTGAAGCTGATATTACAATTTCTTCTAAGCCTTGTGAATTATACTTTAAAAGTATTTTATTCTTTATTTTACTTTTCAAAACACTTATTCTTATATAAGATAAGTGCTGGAAATATATTCTATCATCATTTGAAAAGTCGTCTAAAGAAACTATTCCATTTAAATCAGTTACCCCTGTTTTTGTTTTAGAGTTATTAAACACAGCAACTCCCACTATGGGTTCAAGAGTTTTATGGTCTAAAACTGTAATACTTTGCGCTTGGAAAACAGAAGTAAATAAACATAAAAAAAAGATGAAAATGTATTTCATATTTAGTGATATACTTGATTTAGAATAGTGAGTGATTTTGGAGTTTTAAATCCTTCCAAATGTAATTTAAAATAAAGTAAAATCATATTTAAAAGTTCTCGCTTTTCATTGGGGTTTATTTTGAGTATTTTATGCCTATCAAATTTCATACCTAACAAGTATTTTAAGTGTGTTAATTGTTTCCCAAATACACAATAATTGCCTATTTCTTTATTTTCAAAATGCCCTTGTTCTAAGTTAAAAAACTGTGCATTCATATTTTTGGTTTCGGGATAAAACCCTAAATACTTAGTTAATTCTATTAAAAAAATGAAATGAAAATTCTTTTCCATTTCATTTTCATCAAACCAAATTAATGAAGTTTCAATAAAATCATAAAGTGGTTCATTTTCTTCTTCACCAATTAAAATACTACTCAATATCTCTGAAAGAAACATGATTATAGAGCTTTTAATAATATTTGTATGCAATGTTATATAATGATGTTGAAGCTTAATATCTTTTAAATAATGAAGCGTCCTATTTGGTTTATGATCTGCTTCAATATTTAAAATTGATAAGGCTTGAAAATAGGCTATTTTAAATTTGCCTTTTTTAGATTTTAATGCGCCTTTTATAAGATAGTTTTTTACACCAAAATTTTTAGTAAAACATTTTACTATTAAATCATAATCTTTATAACGAAGTTTAGATATAACAATAGCTCTTGACGAATCTAACATTAACGAATAATCAATAGTTTTAGCACTTTTGTTTCTAGAGTATCCAAATCTGATAAGAGAATTAAGTAAACTCCTGATCTAACTATATTATTAGCTAAATTTTTTCCGTTCCATAAAGCTGTGCCTCCATCAATTTCTAGATTAAATCCATTAAACCTTAAGTTTCTTCTCGATTCAGCTTCTGCAACCAAATTACCTTCAACATCTACAATTTTAATATTTACGTTTTCACTTAAATCTCTTATAGTAATTCGCCTTTGCTCTAAATCAAAAGAAGGCCTGACTGGGTTTGGAAAAACAATAGTTTCTGATAAATCACCTAAAGGACTTGACCCTCCTGCTCTAAAAGATACTAACCCGCTTTGAGTTGCAAAATAAACAATACCATTGTTACTATCAATAGCGATATCATTAACATTGTTTGAGGGTAGCGGTGAATTATCCTCATTAAATTGAAATAAGGTTTCTTGTCCATCAGGACTAAACAAAAATACGCCTGCACCATTAGTAGCTACCCATTTATTATTAGATCCATCAACTTTTATATCTGTTATGAATTGTTGCTCTAAAAGTTCTCTGGGAATTCCATCGTCAAGAATTATAATGGCTTCTGTTCTAACATTATCGTTTGTAAAAAAGTTAGAGGTGTTAAATAATACTCTTAGTCCTAGTGTTGTTCCTATCCAAAGTTGATTTCTATTATCTAAAGCTAAAGCTTGTACCCCTGTTGAAGGGAGATTAGCAATATCTTCATCAAATATATTTTTAAGCTGATTTCCATCTTCATTAAAGCCAATCAAACCAGATCTTAAGGCTCCTATAAATTTTGTACCACTATTATCTATTACTATATCACTAAATCCTAATTCATCATTTAATCCATCTGGAATTATTGGAGTAAAATCAAAACTCCTCCAAGTATTTGTGTCTTGATTAAAGTATTTAAGTGGACTATCTATTCTTGAAGTTAATGTCCATAATAATCCTTGATTATCAAAAACTGTCCCAGAAACTCTTAAGCTTCTAAAATTAGGATTTCCTGGGAGAATTAATGATTCTAAACCACTATTAGTTTCGTCTAATCGCCTTGTTGGAATACCATTATTAACTTCTAGAATTCCGTCATCAAAAGAACTAATAAATACTTGATTAGGATTTTCTGGGTTTATAGATGTTGTATTTAAATTTCTAGAATCAAAAGTATCTTCAAAGAGGGTATTATTCCAAACACCCTGATTTAATTGACTATAACCAAACTCACGCAGTGGAAATGGATTAAAAAACAAATCGTAATCACCATAAGTTGCCCAAACATTAACCTCATCCGCTTGAACAGAAAAAGTATTATTTAACAAAGGGCCATCAGGATGAATTTCTGTATATGCTGTTGGTGTATCAATTGTAGACCTTAATAGTCCAAAACCTTCACTACCAACATAAATTCCTTCATTAGTTGTTGTTGCAGACGTAAATGTGGTACTAAATTCCGGAGTGGGTATCGGGTTTGCTAATAAATTAAAATCAGTATCATAAATAAAAACTTGATCACTAAGTGTAACCACAAGGTTGTCATTAGATGATTTAATATCTAAGGGAAGTGATGGGTACACAAATAATTGCGTGAAATTATTTGTGACACTTATTTCTGAAATTGTGTTATTAGTTGCTATTGTATACAGGCTATTAGATAGTGTTTCTATTCCTAGAAAATTACCTCCTGTAATTTGTGTCCATTGCTGGAAATCTATTAAATTATTACTTTCAACTAATGCACTTCTTACACCACTATTATTCATACAAGATGCAAAAATTCGATCTCCAAAAACAGCTGTTTGTGTTACTATTATTTGGCTTCCACCATCACCTATAAAAAAGGAATCTAAAAACTCTAAACGTTCTAAGCTATACTCAGAAATACCATAATCTGTAGCAATAAAAATACTACCATTATGCTCATTAAAATGATTGATTTGTCTTCTATTTGGAGGAACAGAGGCTTCTTCTAAAATATCGACAACAGTGACTACAGTTTCAGTTTGTTCTAAATAAATTTGTATTAATCCGTTTTGAAAACCAATGATTAATAAATCAAATACTTCACTATAATGCAATGTTGAAATAAAATCTCCTGAAAGTCCTTCTATTGTAGAGACTTCATCTATCTGTTGTGTTTCTGTATCATATATAAACACAGCATTTTCTGAAGCTGCATAAACACGATTATTACCTTCTACAACATCTACAACATTTAAATACGAAAAATGACCTTCCCATAATGATGCTAAATCCTGAGCATAATTATAGTTAAGCATCGTAAAAAAAACAAGTAGTATTAAAAAGCTTTTTTTCATTAAATTAAAGTGTCGTATTCAAATATATTTATTACTAACGACAATTTTTATTAAGTTATGATATTATTATACCTAAAAAAAGCTTTCAAATTAAATTTGAAAGCTTTTTTATATTTATTTTATGTTATAAAATTAAACAACACCTTGATCTAACATAGCATCTGCAACTTTTACAAAACCTGCAATATTAGCGCCTCTAACATAATTTACATAACCATCATCTTCTGTACCATATTCTACACATGATGCATGTATATCATCCATTATTCTATTTAATTTAGCATCTACTTCTTCTCGAGTCCAATTTAAACGTAGAGAGTTTTGACTCATCTCTAAACCTGAAGTTGCTACGCCACCAGCGTTTGATGCTTTTCCTGGTGAGAATAATACTTTAGCATTCTGTAGAGCTTCAATTGCTTCTGGAGTAGTTGGCATATTTGCTCCTTCTGCAACAGCTATTACATTATTAGAAATTAAGGTTTTAGCTTCAGTTTCATTTAATTCATTTTGCGTAGCACATGGTAAAGCAATATCACAATTAATTGACCATGGACGTTCTCCAGCATGAAATGATGCAGATGGATATTGTGAAACATATTCACTAATTCTACCTCTTTTTACATTTTTAAGCTCCATTACATAAGCTAATTTTTCTTCATCAATACCTGCTTCATCATAAATATATCCTGATGAATCAGATAAAGTTACCACTTTAGCACCTAACTCTGTTGCTTTTTCTGTTGCATACTGTGCCACATTTCCTGAACCAGAAATTACAACTGTTTTACCGCTAAACGAATCTCCTTTAGTTTCTAACATATTTTGAGCAAAATACACCGCACCATAACCTGTTGCCTCTGGTCTAATTAAAGAACCACCATAAGACATTCCTTTTCCTGTTAATATTCCTGTAAATTCGTTTTTAATTCTTTTATATTGACCAAATAAGTAACCTATTTCACGGCCACCAACACCTATATCTCCAGCCGGCACATCTGTATTTGGACCAATATGACGAGATAACTCGGTCATGAAAGATTGACAAAAACGCATTACTTCATTATCTGATTTTCCTTTTGGATTAAAATCAGATCCACCTTTTCCACCACCCATTGGCAATGTCGTTAGGGAATTTTTAAATACCTGTTCAAATCCTAAAAATTTAAGAATGCTTAAGTTTACACTAGGGTGAAAACGTAAACCTCCTTTATAAGGTCCTATCGCAGAGTTAAATTCTACTCTAAAACCTCTATTAATTTGTGTATTTCCTTTATCATCTGTCCAAGCTACTCTAAAAATTATTGTTCGCTCTGGCTCTACCATTCTCTCCAACAACATCTTACCTTGATATTTTGGTGTTTTTTCAATAAATGGGATTACTGTTTCTGCAACTTCATGAACCGCTTGCATAAATTCTGGCTCATTACCATTTCTTTCTTTTACAAGATTTAAAAAAGTATTGATTTTGTTTTCCATTACACTTATTTTAAAGTAATTGTTTTTTAATAAAAATTTTATGACGACAAATATACATCATCATTTTTAAAGAATATTGTCGTTTTTTTATTTATTTCACTACATTACAAATGAAACATTTTTAATTTTTTTACGTTTATATTATAATAATAATTGGTATTTCGTCGGATTTATTTGTTTGTTTGTCGGAATATTATATATTTGCTTAGATAAGCCTAAAAATGCTAACAACTTAATTATGCTTAATTTAAAACGATTAGCCTCAATATTATTTTTCCTTTTTGGAATTAATGCTGCGTTCTCTCAACTTGGTTTTTCTCATGAAGTAGGCATTATTGCTGGACCTCTAGAATTTAGGTCAGATTTTGGTGCTCGTAATGATGCCGGTGTGAATTTTGGTAATTCTGGAGTTGGTATTGGTATTGTTCATTATATCAATTTTGCATATCGAGCAGATTGTAATTGTTACACCACTGATACTTATTTTAATGACCATTTTAAATTAAGAAATGAGATTTCTTGGAATAAAACAAATTTAGAAAATTTAGGTGAGTTTGTTGATGCAAGTCAAACTTCTGTAGACGCAGATAGACTTAGAGGGCATACAGGGGTAGCTCAAAATCTTGACATTGGCACACAAATAGAATGGTTTCCTTTAAGTATTCGTTCTTTTCAAGGCTTTGGGTATTCTGTAGCACCTTATGCAAGTTTAGGAGTACACTATACATTATTTAATCCTGAAGTAAGTACTACTTTTGGCGATGGTGATATTACTAATCCTGACAATTTCTTTACGAGATGGGTTCAAGCTCAACCAGTAGGAGATGAGCTAGGCTTTTTAAGAAATACATCTGGTGGAACTTTTTCTTTAGTCACTAGTATAGGAGCACGTTATAAATTAAACAAATTATCAGATTTACTAGTTGATTTTAGATGGCAAGTATATTTTAGAGATGATATTGATGGATTAGATCATAGAGCAGAGTCTAATCAATTTAATGATTGGTTGGTTTGGTTAAATTTTGGGTATATATATTATATAGATTAGTCAATCGCTTGTTTTAAATCTGCAATTAAATCATCTATATCTTCAATACCAACACTTAATCTAATTAAAGAATCTACAACACCTATTTTTTCACGATCTTCTTTTGGAATACTAGCATGGGTCATACTAGCAGGGTGCCCAGAAAGAGATTCTACTCCTCCTAAAGATTCAGCAAGTGTAAAAAGTTTTAATTTTTCAACAATTTTAATCGCCGCATTATAATCATTTCCCTTAGAAGTAAATGATAACATACCTCCAAAATCATCCATTTGTTCTTTTGCAATATTATGATTTGGGTGTGACTTAAACCCTGGCCAATAGACCTGTTCTACTTTTGAGTGATTTGATAAGTATTCTGCAACTGCTTTTCCGTTTTCACAATGCCTTTGCATTCTTACATGTAATGTTTTAATACCTCTTAATATTAAAAAACTATCTTGAGGCCCGCAAACTGCTCCACTTGCATTCTGTATAAAATAAAGGCGTTTTGCTAAATCATCATCTTTAACAATTAATGCCCCCATAACTACATCACTATGACCTCCCATATATTTTGTAGCGGAGTGCATAACTATATCCACTCCCAAATCTAAAGGACGC
>CAZECB010000032.1:0-10794 GCA_964510745.1 uncultured Flavobacteriaceae bacterium
AGATTTTTATATTAATAAATTGGAATTCAATACTTTAATTTACTGAAAATCTATCGTTTTTACTACTAAAATCTTACCTAAATATTAATCGAACTCAGGTTAAATGGATCATATATTAACCTTGCTCCTTATATTAATGCATTACCAAATAGAAATGATTGGATTAAACCTGTGGAAGCGTTTGCAGGTGAAGCAGTATTTCGTCAACGTTTTAATAATGGGTTATTAAAATTGTATACAGCATTTGATACTTCTGATTTAGAGCTGATACAAGACGATATTAATTTTAGTGAAGGTGTCCGTTTTAAATTAGATAATAATAATTTATATTTTAATGGTTCTTATAAAGGCGTATTGAGTGATACTTGGTTTATATCTGGAGGACTAAGTTATACACATGCGAATACTAATATTGATATAATTGATAATGATATTGATGATACTGAGAATTCAGTTCATGCTAAGTTGAAACTTAAAAAACGATTTAGTAATCGATTGAAACTTAATTTTGGAGTAGAGTATTTTAATACTGATTTTAATGAACAATTTTCTAACGAATTTGTCAATGATTTAAATTTTGGGTTTCAAAATAATATTGCTGCTACATTTGTTGAAGGAGACATTTTCTTTTCAAAAAAATTGGCTTTAAAAGCAGGAATAAGAGGTGAGTATAGCGAGTTATTTGATGATGTTTATATTTCTCCACGAGTATCTTTAGCATATAAAATTGCGCTTAAAAGCCAAGTTTCCTTAGCTTATGGTAATTTTTTTCAGAACCCAAATAGTGATGTTTTAAAATTTGAACAAAACTTAGAAGCACAAACAACAATACATTATATAGCTAACTATCAATATAATAATTCAGGACGAATTTTTAGAGCTGAAGCATTTTATAAAGATTATGATAACTTAATAAAATTCAATGACGAATTCTTGAGTTTTGATACTGAATTTAATAATAACGGTTTTGGTTTTGCAAGAGGTGTTGATTTATTCTGGAGAGATAATAAAAGTTTTAAAAATTTAGATTATTGGGTGAGTTATTCGTTTTTAGATTCAGAGCGAGATTTTAGAAATTTCCCAGCGAGTGCAAGACCTAACTTTGCTAATAAACATAACTTTTCTATTGTTGGTAAATATTGGATAGATCAATTAAAAAGCCAAGTGGGTTTGAGTTATAATTATGGCTCTGGTCGCCCATTTACCAATCCTAATATAGAAGGGTTTTTAAATCAAAAAACAAAATCATTTAATAGTTTAAGCTTAAATTGGGCATATTTAATAAGTCCTCAAAAAATACTGTATGCCTCCGTTAATAATGCGTTAGGATTTAAAAATATTAATGGATTTCAGTTTTCTGATACAGCGAATGCGAATGGTCAATTTGATAGTAGAGCACTTCGCCCTGCTTCAGATCAATTCTTTTTTGTAGGTTTCTTTTGGACTATAAGTAAAGATAAAAAATCAAATCAGCTTAAAAATTTGTAGTAGTTATAAATGTTTTGCATTAAAATGACAATTCATCATATACTTTTTACAGTTCAGTAATTCACTTTTTAAAAATAAACAATTCTACTAGATATTTGCTTTATAATCAAAAACAACAACATTATGTATAGACTATCATTACTTATCGCACTATTTATTACAGGGTTAATAAGTGCGCAGAATTATGAAAAAGGAATGGAAAAAGCCTTTCAACTAATGCAGACAAATCAATTTGATCAAGCTGAAAATTTATTTGAACGTATTGCTACTGCAGAGCCTGAGCAGTGGTTACCTCATTATTATATAGCACAAATTAATAGTTTAAAGAGTTGGAATATAAAAGACGAAACCATTTTAAAAGCACAATTAGATAAAGCAGAAAAACATATTACTGCTGCTAAAAAAATAAGCGATAATAATGCTGAAATTATAGTAATTCAAGCACAAGTACTTACTAATTGGGTTGCTTTTGATGGTGCCACTTATGGTGTTAAATATGCAGGCGCTGTAACAGAATTATATGACAGAGCCTATCAATTAGCTCCAGAAAACCCAAGAGTAGTTTGGAATAAAGCAGAATGGGCTATGGGTAGCGCAAGGTACTTTGGGCAAGACACAAAACCATTTTGTAAAGACATTGAAAAATCTTTAGAACTTTTTGCTAACTTTAAACCAGAATCAAAATTTCATCCTAATTGGGGAGAGAATAGAGCCAAAGCTACATCTCAATCATGTAGTGAATAATTAACTATAGTAATTACATTATGGTAAAATCATTTAAAAATATTGTTTTAACCTTTTTCATTGGTTGTTTGATATTTATTTTAGGAAGTATTCTTTCAAATGGATTTGTATTTAAGAATACCAAAGATTTTTTAACTGATTTTGCCATTCATCAATTATATGCTTTTGTTATTGGATATGTTAATATGCTCTTTTTTGGTTTTATGGAACGCTTACAATGGAGAAAAGAAGATACAATCAAGCGAATTGTACTGGGTATTTTAGGGTCATCAATACTTACAATAATGATGTTATTTATCTTGAGAATTGTTGTTATAGTATTAATTTATGGTAGAGATTTAGAAGAGTTTTTAGCAAATGAGCACATTCGCAATTATAAATTTGGTATATGGGTTACACTTACAATAGTCATTATATTCCATTTTATCTACTTCTATAATAAGTATCAGAAAAATCGAATAAAAGAACAAAAGGTAATTGCAAGTACTGCAAATGCAAAGTTTGATGCATTAAAGAATCAATTAGACCCTCATTTTCTATTTAATAGTTTAAATGTATTAACCAGTTTAATTGATGAAAATCCAGATAATGCACAAAAATTTACCACATCATTATCTAAGGTATATCGATATGTTTTAGAGCAAAAAAATAAAGATTTAGTGACCGTAGATGAAGAATTAGAATTTGCAAGAACTTATATGGCATTATTGAAGATGCGTTTTGAAGACAGTCTTATTTTTGAAATTCCTGAACATGCTTCTAACCCTGAAAGCAAAGTAGTACCATTGTCATTACAATTACTTTTAGAAAATGCTGTAAAACATAATATAGTAACTTCTAATAAGCCATTGCATATTAAAATTTATGAATCAGAGAGGAGTTTAATTGTCGAAAACAATTTACAAGTAAAACAAGTCGTGAAAAAAAGTAGTGGAGTAGGGCTAAATAATATTAAACAGCGCTATAACTTATTATCAACACGTCAAGTCAATATTAATCAACAAGCAAACCGTTTTGCAGTAGCAATACCAATGCTTACAAAACAAATATCAATTATGAAAACACGATCACAATCAAGATTAGATGATAATTACGTCAGCGCACGTAAACATGTAGAAGAGTTAAAAGAGTTTTATTACGGACTCATTTCGTACTGTTTAGTAATTCCTTTTTTAATATTTATTAATTGGAAAACATCTTGGGGATTTCAATGGTTTTGGTTTCCAATGTTTGGCTGGGGAATGGGTATTGGCTTTCATGCTTATAAAGTTTTTGTCAATGATGGCGTATTAGGACGTAATTGGGAAAAGCGAAAAATAGAACAATTTATGAGAGATGAAGATCAATCTAAAAACCGTTGGAATTAAAATTTAGAATTATGGAAGTATTAGAGAATATGAAATATTTAAGAGCAAAAGAAAGAGTGGATAGAATAAGAGGGTTTTATTCCCATTTATTAACTTATTTGATAGTAAACATAAGTATTTCAACATATAAAATTATTCGAAACCTTAAAAATGGAGAAACTTTTGAAGACGCATTTTTTGATTTTAGCACCTATTTAGTTTGGATAGCTTGGGGTATAGGCCTTGTATTACATGTATTTGCTGTATTTGGACCAGGTAAACACTGGGAAGAAAAAAAGATTAAGCAATTTATGGAAGAAGAACAAAACAATTTAAATTATTAAAAATTATGAATAATCAAATAGAACCATACAAAGAAGATGATTATAGTTCAGGCTATAAAAATGAAGAAGCTTATTTAAGAGCAAAAAAGAAAGTAGAAAAACTGACAGGATTTTACTGGCATCTAGCAGTATATGTAGTTATTAATGTATTTTTAATTATAGTAGTTTCTAATAATAGTGGTGATGGCTTTTGGAGTTTTAGCACATTTGCAACACCATTGTTTTGGGGAATAGGACTGGTATTTCATTTTTTAGGCGTTTTTGGTCAAGACTTTATTTTTAGTAAAGATTGGGAAAAACGTAAAATTGATGCCTATATGAAGAAAGACCGAGAAGAAATGCGTAAGTATGAGTAAGTTTCAAGAAATAATTGAACACTTAATTCATAGCCCCATAGGGCTTTTTCATACCATTACTGCAATATTAGCTATGATTTTTGGCACTATAGTAATACTTAAAACAAAAGGAACAAAAACTCATAAACGGCTGGGATACATTTATGTAATCATGATGTTATTATTAAATATAACCTCGTTTTTTATAATCAATTTTGGAGGTTTTAGCATTTTCCATTTTTTTGCTATTGTAAGCTTATTGAGCGTTTTTGGAGGAATGATCCCTACGTTACTTAGAGTTAAAAATTGGTTTCATTTCCATTTCTATTTTATGAGTTGGTCTGTAGTAGGTCTATATTGTGCATTTTGGGCAGAATTATTTACGAGATTTGTAGGGAGTATGAATCAATTTTGGTGGGCAGTTGCTTTATCAGGCACTATTACTTCTTTAATTGGTGCAATAGTAATAAATAAAAAAGCAAAAAAACTAAATTTAAGGTAATGAGAGTACTTATTATAGAAGACGAAAAACCATCGGCACGTCGTTTAGAACGAATGTTACAAAAGTTAGAGATAAAGGTAGAAGTATTATTACATTCTGTTGAAGAATCTATAGATTGGTTTCAAACTAATGATCACCCAGATCTTATTTTTTTAGATATTCAATTAAGTGATGGCCTATCATTTGAAATCTTTGAAACTGTAAATATAACATCTGCTATTATTTTTACTACAGCGTATGATGAATATGCATTACAAGCCTTTAAATTAAACAGCATTGATTATTTATTAAAACCTATTGATGAAGATGATTTGACTAAAGCTGTAGAAAAATTTAAATCTAGAACATCAAAAAATCAATCTGTAACGTTAGATTTTGAAGATATTAAAAAAATGTTAGTCAATCCCATAGAACGGGAATATAAAAAGCGTTTTTCAATAAAAGTGGGCCAGCATTTAAAACTAATTAATATAGATGATATAGAGTGTTTTTATAGTGAGAATAAAGGCACTTACTTACACACAACTGAAGGGCGCAATTATTTAATAGATAACACTTTAGAATATTTAGAAGATGAGCTAGAACCTCATACATTTTTCCGTGTCAACAGAAAGTTTTTTGTCAATATTAATGCTATAAAAGATATGGTAAGCTATACTAATTCACGTTTGCAAATAAAACTAAATACGTATAAAGCTGATGAAGTTATTGTAGCTAGAGAGCGTGTTAAAGCGTTTAAAAATTGGTTAGAATAAAAAAGGTATAAGGTTTAAATTTTATTTTAAACCTATTACGGTAACATTTCTAAATCTAATTTCACCTGTACCAGCAGCTTGTAAAGCAATATGTCCCTCTATTAATTGATTATCATGCAACTCAGCAGTTAAAATGCCATTTACCCAAGCCTTAATGGTATTGTTTTGACATTTTATTTTATAGGTATTCCATTGGTTTAGAGTTTCAATCTTTTCAAAAGGTTTTAATCGTCCTACAATAGCTCCAGTGCGATTATCTTGATTTGGGTGTAAGTCCCAGATATTAATTTCATAACAATCTGTTGCTGAGGTTTTATTAGTGTTACAACGAACAAACACTCCAGAGTTAATTGTGTTATTTGGATTGAATTCTAAATTTAATTCAAAATTACGATAGCTTTTAGTAGATACTACAAATCCAGTTGTACTATCAGTAACTCCAATAAGTTCATTGTTTTCAAATGACCAATTTGCATCCCCTTTTTCTTCCCAGTTATTATCTTTTTCATCAAACAAAACCTCTTTATTGTCAGGTTTAGAGCAAGCTATTATTGATAGTATTGAAATAGAGATAAATAAAAATTTAAAGTACTTCATGGTTAGTCTTTTTTAGGTTTTTGAAGCTTCTTTTCTGGCATAGGCCCTCTTAAATGTATAATGAGTCCATCTAAAAAATTACGCAGGATTTGATCACCACATTCCATATATTTTGGATGATTTTCATTTCTAAAAAAAGCGCCTAATTCACTTTTACTAATTCTAAAATCTTTTAAAGCACATATCTTTACAATATCATCATCACGAAGCTTATGAGCAACACGTAGTTTTTTAAAAATATCATTATTATTTAATCCCATAAGGCAAAGATAGTTGTTTTTTAAGCAGTACAGTAATTACTCTTCAATTCGATTTTCATCAAATGCTGAAGGCAATAATTTAGGAATAAACTTTATAAATATAGGGAGTAATAAAGCGCCTCCAGGAAGTAAAAAAATGGCAAGACTTGGTATAGATTTAAAGATATCTAAGAGTTGTTCTTGTACTTTTTTTTGCTCTTCATGATTTAAATCACGTACTGTAGATTTTGTGAGTAATACCATTAATTCTTTACTATCAAGAAGTTCATTATATAATCGTTTTCTATTTCTTGAAATTAATAGACGTACCATTTTATTGGAATTATCATAAAAACTTTTTATGATGTTTTTAGAACTTAAAAGAGCAATATTATCCTTGTAAACCGTGTAAAAATGATTCACCATTTGTATAGAACGTTTTACGATAGTGTTTTCTAATTTTAAATCATTACCTAATTGTTGTAAAAATTGTTGCTCGTCAATATCAATAGTTTTATCTCCCCAAGTTGACATACATGCAATATCTAAGATGTAGTTTTTTTCTTGATCTGTTTTTAAATTTAAAATAGCATCAGAATAGCTAATTTCAATATTATCTTGATAGCGTAGCGAGGCTTCAAATAGCTTTATTAAACTCTCATCATATTTGGTTCTATCTGTTTTAGAGCTCAAAACATTGAGTATAATAGTTTCTATTGAGGCTTCTAAGTTTTTTATATAAGTTTTAGAAATCTGTTGCGTAGTCAAATACTCTTGATAAGCTAAAACATCTACAAATAATAAGGCATTAATGACAAAGTAGTTGAAGTTTTTAGTTAAGAAATTATCATCAATCTGTATGCGCTTATGTATTATTTTTTCAAGTGTTTTGCTAGACCTGTCATTTAAAATTTCTTGAAAAAATGATTTTTTAGTTTCATTTATTTCTGAATAAAAACTAATTAAACTTTTTATTAAATCTGTTTCTGGCGCTAAATTTTGATGTGTATAATATAAAGCAATAAATAAGTTAGTTTTACTTTTTTCCTCAGCAGTAAAATCTGTTTCTTCAATAAAAGTATTTACTATTTTGATATTACTACCGTAAATAAAACCGCAAGATTTTAAAGCATTATAAAACTCAAATTCAGAAAATTTAGATGCAAAATCATCTAAAATAAGCATTTGAGTTATTTTTTTTATCCAACCGCTACTAGAAGGGTTCATTTAGTTTTTATTTAAATGTAAAGGTAATAGAATTGTTTAAAACTGGACGATTTTTTTCATTAACAAAAGTTTAATAAAACCATGAGTTCTTTTTAAACGTAGGTAGGATGAGAACCAAATTAAATAATATAAATCTCATTAAAAAATTATGAAAAAAATTAAAGTAGTATTGGGATCCTTAGTTGTAGCAATTGGAGGTTTCTTTTTAGTAGCAGCAGATCACATTGAAGCACCAGTTGTAAGCGGTGGAGTAAGTGACATTACAGATTTTTATGCCTTTCAAGGTGAAAATACAGATAATATTGTGTTTGTAGCTAACGTACAAGGACTATTAAGTCCAGAGGCAACAGCAAATGCAGAATTTAGTGAAAACACACTAATTGAATTTAACATCGACACTGATGGCGATGCAATTGAAGATTTAGTAATTCAAGCCATTCCTAGAGATGGAGAAATGTTTTTCTTTGGACCTTCTGCTCCTGCACAACCAGGGCTTAATAGTACAATTTTAACAGATAGCAATTTACAAGCTAGTGTTCAAATCACTTCTGGACAAACACCAGTAACAGAAACAGCGAATGGGATTACTTATTTTGCTGGACCAAGAGATGATCCTTTCTTTATGGATTTTACTCAATTTGTAGCAGTTACAACCGGACAAGCCCCAGAATTTAGAGGGCCAGATGAAGCTGTAGATACATTTGCAGGAACTAATGTATTATCTGTAGTAGTAGAAGTACCAAAATCTTTAATAGGATCAACAGGAACTATTAATACTTGGGTAGAATCTAAAGGAATTCAATAAAAAACATTTTAAACAAAAAGAAATTATGAAACTTAATAATATAAAATTAATCGCAATCGCTTTATTAGCATCTATATCTCTATATAATTGTAGTTCTGATGATGATATCATAGATGTAATAGAACAACCTACAGGACCTGATTTTTCTGGAATCTTTGTACAACAAGATCAAATGGGCCGCCCAGCTGTAAATACAGTATTTGTATCAACTGGAAGTAAAGATGCTTTCAATGTAACAATACCATCTAATCAAAATGCAGCATTTCAAACAATGTTTCAAAGTAATTTAGAGGCATTAAGCCCAGCTTACGGAGCTCCAGGAGATATGAATGCATTAGGTCAAGATGCAGCAACGTTTACAGGTTTATTAGCAACAGATGTATTAAATGTATCACTAGATGGCACAACTACATTCTTTGATGGTACTAATGTACTTACAGGTCGTGCTTTAGCTGATGATGTCGTAACAGTAGAGTTTATACTAATCTTTGGAGGTGAAGATGGTGCTGAAAATAATGGCGAGAATGGAAGTCCATTATTAAATGATGATAATGTAGATGCTAATGATCTACCTTTTTTAACATCATTCCCATATTTAGCAGCTCCTCATAATTAATGAAGAACAGGAATTAAAAATTACTAGAGCATGGTATAAAGCTATGCTCTAGTTTTAATAGAAAATAAACAAAACAAAACGTTATGAAAAAATTAAACAAAATAGTGATGGTGCTTTTTGTATCAACACTATTGTATAATTGTTCAAACCCTGAAAAAGAACAAATAACTAATGCTTTAGATTATAATAAATTTTTAGAAGTAGAGGGTAATACATCTTTAGAATTTGCTCAAAATGAAATTACATTTTGGAATAATAAATTAAAAAGAAACCCAATTGCGTTTCCCTACCTATCAAAAAAAGCAGCTGCACAAAAACAATTATTTGATGCTACAGGAAGTATCGACTACTTAAAAAAAGCAGAACAAAATTTAATTGAAGCTAATGAAATAGCGAATTATAAAAGAGCAGGGCTTTTAAGATCTTTAGCTAGAAATTATATTTCACAACACCGTTTTAAGGAAGCCTTAGAATTACTCAAAAAAGCAGAAGTTAATGGTGAAAACCTAAAAGGCACTCAAAAAATGTTATTTGATGTGCATTTAGAATTAGGAAACACCAAACTCGCAAAACAATATTTAGAAAAAATCGTGAACTTCAATGATTTTGACTATTTGATCCGTACTTCTAAATGGAGCGACTATAAAGGCGATTTAGATAATGCTATAAAATATTTAGAAAAAGCACTCGTCAAAGTTGAAACTGCAAAAAATAAAAGTACAATGCAATGGGCGTATACTAATCTAGCAGATTATTATGGTCATGCAGGACGTATACAAAACTCTTATAATCATTATTTAAAATCATTGGCACTAAACCCTAATGATGCTTATGCAAAACGTGGAATTGCTTGGATTGTGTATTCTTATGAAAGAAACCCAAAAGAAGCGTTAAGGATTTTAGATGCCATTACTGAAGATTATAATGCTCCTGATTATGCACTTTTAAAAGCAGAGATTTATGAATATATGAATCAATCAAATCAAAAAGAAAAACATTTAAAAAATTATGATGCAGCTGTAGCCAATACCCAATATGGAGATATGTATAATGCATATAATGTAAAATTAAATAACGATAGAGTAGAATATATAGAGGATGCGTTGAAGCTTGCAAAGCGAGAAATAGAAAATAGACCTACAGCTCTATCTTATGATTTATTAGCATGGACATACTTTAATATGGGTAAAACTAAAGAAGCCTTAGAAGTTGTGGAAACTAATGTATTGGGTAAAACTTCAGAACCAGAGGTTTTATATCATATTGCAGAAATATATAAAGCTAATGGTAACAATACAGTAGCAAATAACCTTAAACCTGAACTTTTAGAAAGTGTTTATGAGTTAGGACCATTAGCAGAACAAAAAATTAATCAGCTATAGTTTAATAGTTATAACAATAAAAAAATATTTGAAACTTGCCCTAAAATAAGTTTACAAATAAAAAAACCGTTGAAATCATTTTCAATGGTTTTTTTTATTTCCTATAAAGCTAAGTGATTTCCTATTGAGACTCAAATGAGGTCTAATATTAGTTGTTTTAATTCTTTATCATTATTTGCATTGATGTATTAAAAACTTTTGTTTTATAATACCATTTATACGCTCTACTCATATATTTACGATTAAATGATGTATCAATTTCTTATGATTTACTAAGGATCATTTAGAGTCTAAGTTGTAATTGAATTGTGAACGTTTAACTCTTTTGTTCGTCTTATATGATATGTTGATTTAGTCTCAATTTATTGGTCTCAAAAATAGTTAAAACTATGTACTTTAGTGCATTTCGCTTTA
>CAZECB010000033.1:0-10771 GCA_964510745.1 uncultured Flavobacteriaceae bacterium
TTTAAAATCTGATATTTTTGCCGATTTTGAAGTTGACAATATGTCTGAAAATAATTATGAAAAAATAGATCTTCATAAAAATATTGTTGATCAAATTACATTAGTATCATCTTCAGGGCAGCCCATGAAACGTGAAAGTGATTTGATAGATGTTTGGTTTGATTCAGGCTCAATGCCTTATGCACAATGGCATTATCCATTTGAAAATAAAGAGTTGATTGATGATAACAAGTCTTTTCCTGCAGATTTTATAGCTGAAGGAGTTGATCAAACCAGAGGTTGGTTTTATACATTGCATGCTATTGCAACTATGGTATTTGATTCTGTAGCTTATAAAAATGTGATGTCTAATGGATTGGTATTAGATAAAAATGGGCAAAAAATGTCTAAACGTTTAGGGAATGCTACAGATCCGTTTGAAACGTTAGAAAAATACGGTGCAGATGCTACGCGTTGGTACATGATCGCCAATGCAAACCCTTGGGATAATTTAAAGTTTGATGTTGATGGTATTGAAGAAGTAAAACGAAAATTTTTTGGTACGCTTTACAATACCTATTCATTCTTTACGCTTTATGCTAACATTGATAAATTCAATTATAACGAAGCGAATATACCATTAGAAGAACGCCCAGAAATAGACCGTTGGATACTTTCAGAACTAAATACATTAATTCAAAAAGTAGATGCATTTTATGCAGATTATGAGCCTACAAAAGCAGCACGTGTAATTTCAGAATTCACTCAAGAATATTTAAGCAATTGGTACGTACGTTTAAGTAGAAGACGTTTTTGGAAAGGGGATTATCAAAAAGATAAAATTTCAGCATATCAAACATTATATACATGTATGCTAACCATAGCAAAATTAGGCGCTCCTATTGCACCATTTTTTATGGATAGACTATATAAAGATTTAACACAAACTACACAGCAAGAAACTTTTGAAAGTGTGCACTTAGCAAAATTCCCTCAAGTTAATGAAGTATATATAGATAAAAGTTTAGAACGAAAAATGGAGAATGCTCAGACAATTTCTTCATTAGTATTATCGTTAAGAGCTAAAGAAAAGATTAAAGTACGTCAACCATTGCAAAAAATCATGATTCCTATAGATAATAGTTCTCAAAAAGAAGAAATATTAGCAATCTCAGATTTGATAAAACATGAGGTTAATGTAAAAGAAATAGAATTGTTAGAAGATGCTTCAGATATTTTAGTAAAGCAAATAAAACCTAACTTTAAAACGTTAGGTCCGCGTTTTGGGAAAGATATGAAATTGATTGCTAGTGAAATACGCAACTTCAATTCTGAGGATATTAAAAATATTGAACAAAAAGGAACACTTGATGTCGATTGTAATGGAAAAATTATTACATTAGAACTCGGTGATGTAGAAATCAGCTCACAAGATATTGAAGGTTGGCTTGTTGCTAATGAAGGAGCATTAACTGTTGCTTTAGATGTGACTATAAATGAAGATTTACGAAAAGAAGGAATAGCAAGAGAATTGGTGAATCGTATTCAAAACTTACGTAAGGATTCAGGTTTTGATGTAACAGATAGAATAGATGTAACTCTACAATCTGACGATCAGATAGTTAGTGCAATAAGTACAAATATAGAATATATTAAAACCGAAACATTAACAGAAGAATTACAAATTATTGATAATATAAACAACGGTATTGAAATAGAATTTGATAATATAAAAACGAAGTTGTTTATCCAAAAACATTAAGACTATGGGAACAGAATCTAAAATTAGATATGCAGACGCAGACTTAGCAAAATTTAAAGAGTTAATATTAGAAAAAATAGAAAAAGCACAGCATGATTTAGAACTTATTAAAAGTGCCTATATGAACGATCATAATAATGGTACTGAAGATACATCACCCACATTTAAAGCATTTGATGAAGGTAGTGCCGTAATGAGTAAAGAATCGAATTCGCAATTAGCAATTCGTCAAGAAAAATTTATTCGTGATTTAAAAAATGCATTGATTCGCATTGAAAATAAAACCTATGGAGTTTGTCGTGTCACAGGAAAGCTAATTAATAAAAAACGATTGGAATTAGTGCCTCATGCTACACTTAGTATTGAAGCAAAAAATATGCAATAATAGTATTATTATAACTTATATTATATAATATGCCTCAATAAATTAATCTATATTGAGGCGTTTTTTATTTAAAACATACAACTATAAACTTGACTATTAATAGAGAATAAATGTCATTAAAAAAAACATTGATTATTGTTGTTTTGGTGTTGTTAGTAGACCAAATTTCTAAAATATATATCAAAACTCATTTTCAATTACAAGAAAGTGTCAGCGTTTTTGGATGGTTTCAAATTTTATTTGTAGAGAATGACGGAATGGCTTGGGGCGCTAAATTAAGTGATTTTATTTCTTTTATTTCAGACAGAACTGCAAAAGTTATTTTAACGGTATTTAGGCTTGTTGCTATAATCGGAATTGGATATTGGTTAATAAAATCAGTTCAAAATAAATCCCCTAAAATTTTAATCATAGCAATAGCTTTAATTTTTTCTGGAGCGTTAGGTAATATTATAGACTCAGTGTTTTATGGTCTATTATTTGGAGATAGTTGGGGAGAAGTTGCCTCATTTCTACCTAAAGAAGGAGGTTATGATGGCTTGTTATTTGGTAATGTTGTTGATATGCTTCATTTTCCTATGTGGAGTGGTATGTTTCCAGATTGGTTTCCTATTTGGGGTGGCAAAGCTTTTACATTTTTTGAACCTGTTTTTAATATTGCAGATATGGCAATAAGTAGTGGCGTAGGAATGCTAATTATATTTAATAAAAAAGCTTTCCCTAAAGAGGTTAAAAATGATTAAGATATTGTTTTATGCGCTTTTATTGAATATATTTTCTAGTTCAGAAATATTCACAGGCTTTATTAAATAATCTTGTACGCTAGATAAATTTTTAGCACGATCAATATCTATTGGATTAATTGATGAGCTTACAATATAGAGTGTAATGACTTTATTAAACTTATTTTTAATTTTGGTAAAACGTTCTAAAAATTCCCACCCATTCATGACAGGCATGTTTAAATCTAAAAATATAATTTCTGGAATTTTGTCTTCAGATAGATTTTGAAGTAAAGTTTCAAAATAGTCAATACTTTGTTTACCATCATTAAAAATAAGCAAGTTTTTACTTAGCTTTTTTGTTTTAATTATTTTTTTAATGAGAGTTATATAAATATTATCATCATCAATAATACAAGCTAATTCTACAATTGGAGGCTTCATAATAAATAAATTAAAACTTTATTTTAAATGTGGTGCCTTTACCAACTTCACTTTCTACAGTTATTTCTCCATTTAAGGCTTCTACTTGATTTTTAGTTAAAAACAAACCAATACCTACAGCGTCTGTATTACGATGGAAGGTGTTATACATACCAAATATTTTGTCTCCAAATTGTTTCATATCAATACCCTTACCGTTATCGTCAACCTCTAAATAAAAATTATCATCTTCTATATAAGAATAAAAATTAATGATAGGATCACGATCACTATGCTTGTATTTTATAGCATTGGTTAACAAATTTAATAAAATACTTTCTAAATATGCAGGAACGTAATTAATTGTTTTCGCCTTTGAAAAATCATAATTAATTTGAGCATTTTGAGTTTTAATTATTTGAAGTATAGACTTTTTTACTCGATCAAGCATGTCTTCTAAATCAATACTAGATTTTTGTAAATTTTTGTTTGCTTGAACCGTTACAATTTTATTTAAATGATCAATGGTTTCGTTTAAACTTTTTGAAACGCTTTCTACATTATTTAAAAGTTGAATTTTTTCATGAAGATCATTAGTATCATTTATAAGTTCGGTAATTAAAGATAAATTACTAGTATGAGACCTTAAATTATGAGAGACTATATGAGCAAAATTAAACAATCTAGAATTTTGAGATGCAATGATGTCAGATGTTTTTTTAAGATCTAATTCTTTGGTTTTTTTATCATCAATATTTTGAAAAACACCACGAATACCTACAATTTCTTCATCATCATTATAAACAGGTTTACCAATCGCTCTTGCCCAAAACATTTTTTTATCAGAAGTCAACATTTTTACTTCTGCATCAAAAGGGTCACCTAAAGCGCATTTAAAAAATAAATTTGCAGCAAGAGTTTGATGATCTTCAGCATAATATTTGTAAGATTCTTTAACCGAAGGAATATAATCTTCTGGATATCCTAAAATTCTATGTGTTTCATGATCCCAATAACTTTTCTGCTTTAAAAAATCAACATACCAACTTCCTGTTGAAGTCATCTCTGCAGTTTCACGATAATAAAAATTATCACCCTTTAATTTTTCAGTAGTAATTTTACTAGCAAAAAAGAAAATCACTTTAGAATTTGTTCCAATATTTATTGGGAAATCTGCATTTGTTTTACAGATAAAGTCATAATATTTACCATCTTTTTTTAAAACTTGAATAATTTGTTTAAAATCAATATCACTACCTACTAGGGAATAAAAATTATCCCTAAACGTATTACGATCATCGGGGTGTATTAGATGATTTAGGAAATAATCTAATTTTATAGAGACTTCTTTATTTGTGTAACCTAAATTACTTATAAATGCAGAAGACCAGTAACTTTCATTGTTATTTAAGTTAAGTTCCCAAAATCCAATATCAAGATCATTTTTGATATTTTTGAATAAAGATTTTCTTGTAGGTTTCAATATTTTTAAATTAAAATTAGGGGCTACAAACTTAGTGAAAAACAATAGCTATATTGATAAGTAACGTGTTTATTCGATAAAATGCGTATTAAAAATATTGTATTTTTGTTAAAATCAATGATTATTATTAATTGATTAAATTTTCAATCTTAGAGAATGCAAATGTATTTATAGTTATATAAGTTGAAATAAGACGTTAGTTAATAAAATGAGTTAAAAATAAACCTCATTATTTACCAGAAGAAGATTATAATGTTTACTGTTTAGTAATGTTGTAGATATGTTTCACTTGCCTATATGAGGCAGTGTATTTGATTGGTTTTCCGTCAGAGAAGGAATATTAAAAGCTAAATAATATGAAAAACAATCAATTATAATAAGTTATTATCTACGCACTTTTGCTAAATATTTTTTTCAAATTAGAAATTTTTATAGGTTTTATTATATAATCATAAGAGTCTGATAAGTTTTTAGCGCGATCAATGTCTATTGGATTAATAGAAGAACTTACAATGTATAGTGTAATGACTTTATTAAACTTGTTTTTAATTTTAGTAAAACGCTCTAAAAATTCCCAACCATCCATGATAGGCATATTCAAATCTAAAAATATAATTTCTGGAATTTTGTCTTCAGATAAATTTTGAAGTAGGGCTTCAAAATAATCAATACTTTGTTTGCCGTCATTAAAAATAAGTAGATTTTTACTTAACTTTTTTGTTTCAATTATTTTTTTGATGAGATTTACATAAATATTATCATCATCAATAATACAAGCTAATTCTACAATTGGAGGGTTCATATAATGAATTAATTAAAACTTTTAAAACTTTATTTTAAATGTGGTGCCTTTACCAACTTCACTTTCTACAGTTATTTCTCCATTTAAGGTTTCTACCTGATTTTTAGTTAAAAATAGACCAATACCTACTGCATCTGTATTATAATGGAAGGTATTATACATGCCGAATATTTTGTCTCCAAATTGTTCCATATCAATACCCTTACCATTATCGCTAACCTCTAAATAAATATTATCTTCTTTTGTATAAGAAGAAAAATTAATAACAGGGTCACGATCAGTATGCCTATATTTTATAGCATTGGTTAACAAATTTAATAAAATACTTTCTAAATAAGCAGGAACATAATTAATTGTTTTCACCTTTGAAAAATCATAATTAATTTGAGCATTTTGAGTTTTAATGATTTGAAGTATAGATTCTTTTACTTGATCAAGCATGTCTTCTAAATCAATATCAGATTTTTGTAAATTTTTGTTTGTTTGAATCGTTACCACCTCATTTAAATGATCAATAGTTTCACTTAAACTCTTGGAAGCACTTTCTACATTACTTAAAAGTTGAACTTTTTCATAAAGATCATTAGTGTCATTTATAAGTTCTGTAATTAAAGATAAGTTACTAGTATGAGACCTTAAATTATGAGAAACTATATGAGCAAAATTAAATAGTCTAGAATTTTGGGAAGAAATAATCTCAGAAGTTTTATGCAATTCTAATTCTTTAATTTTTTGATCATTAATATTTTGTAAAACACCCCTAACACCAATAATTTTACGATTATTGTTATAAACTGCTTTACCCATAATATTAGTCCAGAGTATTTCTTTTTTAGATGTGAGCATTTTAAACTCCTCATTAAATGGTTTACCTTGTAAAGTGCATCCTAAAAATTTTTCTACTACAAGTTTATGATAATCGCTATGAAAATAACTTTGAACGAATTTAGGTGATGGCATATAATTTTCAGGATACCCTAAAGTTTTTTTAGAAATACGATCCCAATAAGTTTTTTTATTTTCTAAGTCAACATACCAACTTCCTGTTGAAGTCATCTCAGCAGCTTCCAGATAATAAAATTGATCATCCTCAAATTTTAGAGGTGTTTTTACTTTAGTTTTTTCAAAAGTAATAGTAACAAAATCACTGCTCTCTGTAGAGATTGATCTCTGCGTTTTACAGTGAAATTCCTCATACTCATTGTAGGTTGTTAAAATTCTAATAATTTGCTGAAAATGAACCTTATTTTCAATAAAACCATAGAAGTTATCTTTGAAAAAATTACGATCATTCTTATGAATAAGATGATCTAGAAAATAATCTATACCTATTGATATGTCATTTATTGAAAAGCCTAATTGATTAATAAAACCAATAGACCAATAACTTAGTCGGTTTTTAACGTCTAGTTTCCAGTAAGTTGCGTCATGATCATGAATGACGTCATTTTCCAGTAGGTTAGCTTGCTTTGGGGTCTGCATGGTGTAAAGTTATTAAATAATCTACAAAATGCAAAAATAATCGATGAAATGCATTATTTAAATTTATAAACTTTATCTTGAGTGATACAAAAATCTAATTTTATATCATCCTTATGAATGTTTTTGATGCTATGTTCTGACTTAAAAAATGAAAGCCCAATCTTAAGTGTTTCAGCTTTGCAATTAGCTAAAAAATTATCATAAAACCCTTTTCCGTAACCTACTCGATTTCCATTAATATCAAATGCCAAAAGTGGTACAAATACAATATCTATTTTATCATTACTAATTTCTATTCCATCTAAAGGTTCTGGAATACCCCAGTTATTTTTTTTAATAGTAGTATTATCGGTTAATAAATAATTGGTTAATGTATTTGTTTTAAAATCACTTTTAGAAATCACAATGTTTTTATCTTTTCCAGAAAGGATATTTAAAATATAATCTGTATTTATTTCTTTATGTTCTTCTATAGTCAAAAAAATATGATAAAAAGAAGCTTCCCAAATAGGAAGTTTTAGGAGCTTATTAGCTATTGCTAAACTATAATCTTCAATTTGTTCTTGTGATAATTGTTTTCGAAGTAATTTATATTTTTTTCTTAATTCAATTTTATTCATTTGCTAAATCAGTAGAAATATGAAAAATAGCATCACCTTGATAAATAATAGGTGATTCATTAACATTAAATATATAGCCCGAACTAGGAGATTTTACAAAATGGTTAAAACTACCATAAGGGTCAGTAATGTTTCCAATAACCTGATCAATTTCAACATAAGTATTTATATTAACAGTAGGTTTAAACATGCCAGAAAACTTTGCTCTTATCCATTTACTACTATTTATAACTATTGTTTTGTTTTTTGGTTTAGATACTTTGAATTTGTTATTGAGCATACCTAAATGGTCCAAGACACGTTTAGCACCATTCACACCAGTATTAGTGATCGTATTATGAATATTAAAGGATTTTCCACCTTCAAATAACAGCATAGGCAACCCAATTTTTTGACAAGAATTTCTAAACGATTTATTAATATTTTTTGAATAGAAAATAAAAGGTGCACCAAATGCATGAGCTAGTCTGGCTAATTTAGAATCATTATCTATAATACGTATTTGCGCAGCGTTAAATCGATCTGCTCCACCAGTATGAAAATCCATTGCAAAATTAGCATGAGGTACAATTTCTTTCATTACAAAATGCGCAACTCTACTTGCCAAAGACCCATTTTTACTTCCTGGAAATACCCGATTTAAATCACGCCCATCAGGAAATAAGCGATCCATATTTAAAAATCCAAAAACATTGATAACAGGTACGCATATAATAGTACCTATTTTAGGCTTGTTAATCCCCTTGGCTATAATTTGCCGTACAATTTCAACACCATTAATCTCATCACCATGTATACCAGCTGTAATCAAAACTGTAGGGCCTGGTTTTTTTGAGCGTTCAATAATTATAGGGACATCTAAAGTATTGCGAGTGTGTAATTTTGCAACTTCAAAAGTTAATGTTTTATTTTTACCAAGTGGTATTTTATGCCCTAATATTTCTAATATATCTTCCTCTTTTTTAGTCATTTATCTGTTTCGTTCAATAAAAGTAATAATAGCTCTTGCAATATTTTTATCTGTAGCAGTTTCAATACCTTCCAATCCAGGCGTGGAATTTACTTCTAAAATTAAAGGACCTCTTTGAGATTGTAGCATATCAACACCACAAACAGGGAGTTTTAATGCTTTTGCTGCTTTCATTGCTAATTTTAATTCAGGTTCACTTAGTTTTATATAATCTGCTGTTCCACCGCGATGCAAATTAGATCTAAACTCTCCTTCTTTTGCTTGTCGTTTCATGGCGCCAACCACTTGACCATCTACAATTAAAGCCCTTAAGTCAGCGCCTTTAGCTTCACCAATATATTCTTGTACAACGACTCTAGCCTGTAGGCCGTTAAAAGCTTCTAAAACAGATTCAGCTGCATTTTTAGTTTCTGCTAAAACAACACCTAAGCCTTGTGTACCTTCTAGTAATTTTATAATTACAGGTGTTCCACCAACCTGAGCTATGGCTTGTTCAACATCACGGGAATAGTTTGTGAATACTGTTTTTGGCATGCCTATGCCAGCTTTAGTTAAACGCTGTAAACTTCGTAACTTATCTCGTGAACGTATAATGGCTTCAGAAGTAGCAATAGTAAATACATTCATCATTTCAAATTGCCTCACTACTGCACAACCATAAAATGTTACAGAAGCCCCTATCCTTGGAATAATAGCATCTATATCATTTAAATAACGTCCTTTATAATAAATGGTAGGCTTTTCTCTTTCAATAATTAAATCACATTTAAGAGGATCAATGACTTCAATATCATGACCCCTACGTTCACCTTCTTCAATTAATCGCCTTGTTGAATATAGATTTTCGTTTCTAGAAAGAATAACAATGTTCATGTTATGAGATAGAGAATTTCTTAATGCAATATACTAAAAAAGAGATACGATTTTTACAATACTAAGATTTAATCTACCTTTGATTTTATGAATGAAACATCTCTAGATATACAGTTAAAAACCTTACCAAATTCACCTGGTGTATATCAATATTTTGATGTTAATGATATTATTATTTACGTAGGAAAAGCTAAGAATTTAAAAAAGCGTGTTAGTTCATATTTTACTAAAACTCATGAAAACGGAAAAACACGAGTTTTAGTAAAAAAAATTGTCAATATAAAACATATTGTAGTTGCTACTGAAACAGATGCGTTATTATTGGAAAATAACTTAATTAAAAAATATCAACCACGTTATAATGTATTGCTTAAAGACGATAAATCCTATCCTTGGATTTGTATTAAAAAAGAACGTTTCCCCAGAGTATTTCAAACACGTAGATTAATTAAAGATGGCTCAGAATATTTTGGGCCTTATACAAATGTGAAAACGGTGCATATCTTGTTAGATTTAATTAGAGGATTGTATGCATTGAGAACTTGTAGGCATGATTTGTCAAGTGAAAAAATAGCCTCTAAAAAATATAAAGCCTGTCTAGAGTATCATTTAGGTAATTGTAAAGGAGGTTGTGAAGGTCTAGAAACAGAACAGTCTTACGAAGAGAATATCAAGGCTATACGTGCTATTTTAAAAGGAAATTTTAAAGATTCATTACTCCAGTTTAAACATCAAATGAAAGCTTTGGCTGAAGAATTACTGTTTGAAGAAGCACAAAAAGTAAAAGAAAAGATTGAAATTTTAGAAAACTATCAAGCAAAATCTACTATTGTAAACCCTAAAATTAGTAATGTAGATGTATTCTCTATTGTTAGTGATGAAAGCTTTGCTTATGTTAATTTTTTACAATTATCGTATGGATCTATAATTAGGTCTCATACCTTAGAGATTAAGAAAAAATTAGAAGAAACAGATCAAGAATTGCTAGAACTTTCAATTACAGAAATACGGCAACGTTTCAATTCTAAATCTAAAGAATTATATGTGCCTTTTAAAGTAAATTTAGGAGCTACTTTAAAAATAACCATCCCAAAACTTGGAGATAAAAAACATATTTTAGATTTATCAATTCGCAATGCAAAATATTATCGTTTAGAGCGATTAAAACAAGTTAAAATCACCGATCCAGACCGTCATGTAAAACGTATTATGACTCAAATGAAATCTGATTTACGTTTGTCTGTAGAACCAACTCATATTGAGTGTTTTG
>CAZECB010000034.1:0-8660 GCA_964510745.1 uncultured Flavobacteriaceae bacterium
CCTAAAGCTCTAGCAATAAATGTATTTTTTAAACTATAATCCATATCATTTTTATAAGATATTCTAACAGTACTCTTAGGGTCTTCCATTTTAAGATATACATCTTTATCAATTTTACTACTTATCCAGTCTGTAGAGTTATCTTTCCAGTTTTCTTTCACATTATTAGCAGGAATACTAGCAATATATTTTTCTAATAACGGTTTTAGTGCATCCTTTTGAACATCACCAACGATAAAAAATTCAAAATCTGCAACATTACCAAATCGGCTTGAATAGATAGATTTCATTTTTTCAAATGAAACATCTTTAACAAAAGTTTCATCAATCAATCTTTGCTTAGGATTATTTTTACCATATAGCACTGTTGTAACACTATCTTGAATTTTTACATTAATATTTTGACTTCTAGACACTAAAAAGTTATCTAAATTACTAACAAACACTTTATAACTATCATTGTCAAAACGAGGTTTTACAAAACGTAAATGTGTCATCTGCAATAAGGTCTCAACATCTTTAGTAGTTGAGTTACCAATAACACTCTCTGTTAATTCTCCAAGTGTTACTCTTGTTGTTGCCGTTTTACCTGCTAATACTTTTTGTAAATCTGTAGGAGAGTAATCTCCTAGTCCTGAAAAATCAGCAACATTACTCATAAAAGTAGCAGATGGTATATCTTGATCTGCAATTAATGACATTCCTCCGTAACTAATAGCACTTAACTGTACTTGATCCTTATTTTTATCTACAAACTTATAATGTACTTTTACACCATTACTTAATGTAAATGTAGTAGCACCTACTGAAGCATCTTCTGCCTCTGAGGCAATGCTTCCATCTTTAATAGTTAATCCAGATACTAATGTTTTTCCACTAAATCCATCTTCATAAGCTGTTAGTGATGTATCATTCTCAGATGCTGTTATAATATTTAAAGCATCTTCTTTAGTTAAGTTTTTCTTACCCTCAATACCTGTAACTGTTAGCGTTCTATTATTTTTAGTATATAAGTTTTTAATTGTTTGGTGCAAATCATTTTTAGTAACTGAAGCAAAAATTTTCTTAACAATTTCATACTCTCTAACAATATCTGTTAGGTTATCATTTTCCAAATAATTTTGTTGAATTGTTCTTATAATAGCGGCATGAGAAACATCATCTTTTCTTGCTATTTGATTTTCATAAAATGTTGAAAATTGAAGCTTAACCCTATTTACCTCATCTGTAGTAAATCCAAACTTAATGGCTCTATTTATTTCTGCAAAAACATCTTTAAATGATTGATGTTGCATATCTGGCTTTGGAGAAATTCTTACTGAAAATGTATTTGAAGCTCTTGACAACCCACCATAACCTACAAATGCATTTAAAAATGATGCATCAGATTTTTGAGAAATCTCTCTAAGTCTTGTAGATATTAAACTTGTTGCCATACTATTAAGCAATGAGGTTTTTAAATCCCCAACAGTTTCATTTTCTAAAGACTTTGGATGTCTAATACCAAAACTAATTTGAGATGTCGTTACTTCTTTATCTTGAGCCATTGAATATACCAACTCATTATTATCAGCAATATCGACTGTAAACCTCTCTTTAGGGTTCTTAACTGCAGGAATATCAGAGAATAATGTCTTAATTTTTGCTTCCATTTCTCCAACATTAATATCTCCTACAATAGCAATTGCCTGTAAGTCTGTACGATACCAATCATGATAAAAATCTCGAAGTACTTTATAATCAAAATTTTGAATAATATCCATGGTGCCTATTGGTAAACGCTCTGCATATTTTGAGTTATTAAATGTGGTTCCAATATTTTGTTGAAATACTCTAGCTGCTCCACTTTGTCTTGTTCGCCATTCTTCATTAACAACACCACGTTCTGCATCAATTTCTGAGTCTGTTAATAATAAGCTATTAGCCCAATCATGTAAAATTAAAAGTCCTGTATCAATTAACTCCGGGCTAGTTGGAATATTATTAACATTATATACCGTTTCATCAAAAGAGGTATATGCATTTATATCACGACCAAATACAAGTCCGTGTTTTTCCATTGTGTTTAAAATACCTTTACCAGCAAAGTTTTCTGTACCATTAAATGCCATGTGCTCTAAAAAATGAGCTAGTCCTTTTTGATCATCATTTTCTAAAACTGACCCTACATTTTGTATAATGTAATAACTTGCTACATCTTTTGTAACATCTGTACTTTTTAAATAATACGTCATACCGTTAGGTAAAACTCCTTTTTTAATATCCTGATCTACAGGTAATGGTGAGTTTAAATCAAGTTTTTGTGCGTTAATATTTACACATAAAATAAGTAATAAAAGGGTTAGTGTGTTTCTTTTCATGTTTATGGATTAATTTATAAATTTATTGTTTGTAGCTAATTTTTAATTAACGTTACAATTTATTACAAATAAAAGAATCTATAAATATCTTTAACATTATTTATAGCATAAAAAAACAACTTTTACTCGCTTACATTTGATGTATCTAATACCGAATAGCTTATTTATAATAAACCCTATAATAGAAAATTACTCACGATACATAAAATAAGTAATAAAAGAATTAGTGTTGTTTTTTAATTAACGTTACAATTTATTACAAATAAAGTCAATTCTTATAGAATTTAGCATTTTATAAACTTGAATAATAAATTGAGTTTTTTTACTCAATCAAAGTTTCCTCTATAATATTCTAAAATTTTCATCCTTAATAAATATTCATATTTAGCATTGATAAGGTTTACTTTAGCATTATCAATATTATTTTTACTAGTTATATAATTCAAAAAATTAGAAATGCCATTATTAAATCTAATTTCGTTTACTCTATATGATTCTTTATAAGCTTCTACTTGTTTTTGCAAGCTCTTACATCGTTGGTAGGCTATAATCATATCAAAATGAACCTGAGAAATAGTATTTTTAATATTCAAATAGGTGCGTTCTAATTCTACAATAGATTCTTTGACTCTATTTTTTCTAGAGTCACATCATTCTTAGCTCTTAATCCATTAAAAAGTGGTATTCTAACGGCAACTCCTACAACAGTATTTAAATTGTTATCTAGCTGGTCACGATATCCAATATTCTGAGATTCAAAAATCGTTTGTTCTCCCATAACAGGTATATTTTGTCCATTTACAGTAACAAAATTTCCAGTATTCACAATATTGACTCCTGTATCTGTAAATGTTTGGGCAGCACTTGAATAATTAGTATTAACGCCTCCAAAAACAGAAACCTCAGGGGTAAATTGTGCTTTTGCAACACTTACTCCTTTTTTTGCTGCTTCCATACGTAATTCGCCAGCTTTGAATGTTGCTAAATTTTGTAAAGCTTCATCATATACTTGGTCTGCTGACAAATTATATTTTTCAAAATCTAAAATGGATGTTTTAGTTTCAACATCAATATTCTCTTTTATATTTAACAATCGTATCAGGTCTAATTTTGAATTATTAAAATTGCTTTCAGAAACTACAATGCTGGTCTCATCATTAGCTACTTGTCCCAATATATCTGTATAGTCTGCAGGGTTACCAGATTCATTTTCATATAAATCCTCTTGGATCTTAAGTTGTTTTTTTGTAGTTTCTAAGCGTGTTCTAGCTAATTCTAAAACTGCATTACTATTTAAAACCCGAAGATAAGCTAGGGTAACATTTAAAGTTAAATCTTGCTTGGCAGCTTCTACTTCCATTTCTGAAGCTTTCCTATTCAAACGATTTTGTTTGGTAATATTAATTAATCGAAATCCATTAAAAATAGTAGCGCCTATACTCAATCCTGCATTAGAGAAAGTGAGTTCTTGGTTAATAAAATCATTGGTGAATGGATCAATACTTCTTCCAGTATTTACACCTAAACTAAAATCACCATTAACACTTGGTAATAAATTTGCTTTTGATTGTTGATGATTAATCTTTGCAGAATGAGCTCTTATGTTAGTTGATTTTAAATCTAGGTTATTATCTAATGCTATAGTAATACATTCTGTCAATGAATATGTTCGTTTAAGTTCATTTTGGGTATATCCCTCCCATCCCATCAGGATAATGATGGTATATATAATATAGTTACGTATCATAATTTTTATTTTATTCTGAAGTTATTTTCCCATCCAATAAATTAATAACCCGTGAACCATAGGCTGCATTATTTTCTGAATGTGTGGCTTGAATAATGGTTACACCTTCTTTATTTAATGTTGAGAACAATTCCATAATTTCTATACTTTGTTTGGAATTTAGGTTTCCTGTAGGCTCATCGGCTAATATTAATTTAGGTTTTCCTATAAGTGCTCGAGCGATACCTACCAACTGTTGTTGCCCTCCACTTAATTGTGCTGGAAACAAATCTTTTTTACCTACAATGTTAAAACGATCTAACATATCTGCAACCAAAGCCTTTCGCTCTGAGGATTTTACATTTTTATACAAAAGTGGAGTTTCTATATTTTCCAAAACAGTCAACTCATCGATAAGATGATAGGCTTGAAATACAAAACCGATATATTCTTTATATAATTTTGAACGATTTCTTTCTTTCATACTGTGTACTGGCTCACCTAAAAAGGTATAACCACCATCTGTAAAATTATCTAGCATTCCTATACAATTTAATAAGGTAGATTTACCAGAGCCTGAAGGCCCCATTAATGAAATAAACTCACCCTCTTTTACAATTAGATTTACCGTATTCAACAATTTTATTTTTTTACCTCCAGATGTTATTGCTCTGGAAGCTTGACTTAATTTTAATAGTGTATTTTTCATTCTAGCTAATACTTTTTAATTATTTGATGCGCTCTATTCTTGAAGCTCCAATGTTCAATCCTTTATTTACTTCTGCATTGCCTTTGTAGTATAGTTGCGCTTCACCATATGCTGTGAATTTTATACGTTCGGAAGCATTTACTTTAAATTCTGCTTCTCCGAAAGCTTTGAGTTTTGATATTTTATTATTAACCTCTACAAAGTTAATTTCACCTTCCCCATAAGCTGTTATTTTTTGATAATCTGTTTGCCCTTTTTTAATGTACAGCATACTTTCTCCATAAATATCTACATCCAATGATTTAATACTAATGTTGTTGAATATGACTTGAGACTCACCATATATTTTAAGTTTAAAAGCATCTACATTAATAGGACTTTTACATAAAGTAATTTGCTCTCCTCTTAAAGACAATTCATCTATAGCTTTATAAGTCACTACAATAGTTAAAACTCTACCTTTATAAATAGGCTGTTTTTGTTTATAACCATTTTCAACAACTTTTTTGCGCTTTGTAATTTCTTTAGCACCATCTAAATAGACTCTAAGTGTTTTACTATTAACCTCAATATTAATTTTATCTTCAGGCTCTTTACTATCTATAATAGTCACTGATTCTTCAGAGCCTTGTATAAAAGTGGTTTCTATATGTGGACTAATAATTACTTTATTAAAAGATTCTACCTCTACTTTATTCTGAGCCGAAATCATTTGACTCATTGAGACTAATACAGCTACTAATAAGATTTTTAAATTTTTCATGATATTCTATTTTGATTAATGATGAATTTTATTTTATGATTTTTATTCTGTTTTTAAGCTTTTTATTGGATTTGCAATTGCAGCTTTAATAGCTTGAAAACTTACTGTAACCAATGCTATCATTATGGCAACTATCCCTGCAATAATAAAAATCCACCAATTAATCTCAATTCTGTATGCAAAGTCTTGTAGCCAATTATTCATTGTAAACCATGCAATTGGTGCTGCTATTAAAATTGATATCCCTACAAGTTTTAAAAAGTCTTTTGAAAGCAATCTCACAATCCCTGAAACACTAGCTCCGAGCACTTTTCTAACTCCAATTTCTTTACTACGTTGTTCCGCTGTATATGCTGCTAAACCAAAAAGACCTAAGCAAGAAATGAGAATTGCCAGAAGCGCAAATACTTTAGAAAGCTTACCAACGAGTTGTTCGCTTTTAAACTTAGTCTCAAATTGTTCATCTACAAACGTGTATTCAAAAGGAAACGCAGGGTTATTTTTTTTCATTACCCTTTCGATTTTTGAAAGTGCATCAATAGTTGCTATTTCAGTATCTATTTTGATAAATAAATGCCTTGCTTCATCATGAAAATTAAAAAACATTACTGGATCACTTGCTCCATACATATCACCGTACAAGTAATCTTTTACAACTCCAATTACGGTATAGTTAGTATCTCTTATTATCTGTTTCCCTATCGCACTCTCTTTCCCCATTAGCTTTGCAAAAGAAGCTGTTATTATAGTGTTTGTATTATCTTTTGCCATATTTTCACTAAATCCTCTACCTTCAACAAGCTCCATCCCCGTAGTGTTTATAAAACCTGAACTCACATACCTAAATGAAATTAAAACGTCTTCAGTATCAGTACCACCTTCCCATTCTAAACCAGAACCATTATTCCCTCCAGACAGCAACTGTGAATTACTTAATGCACTATTCTTAACCACCCCAGTATTTATTAAATCTTGTTTTATAACCGAATACCTATTAATAATTTCATCATTTGTTCGCATTGAAATTAATTGATCTTTATCTAGACCTAAATCTCTATTTTTTACATGTTGAATTTGTTGGTATACCAATATAGTACTGATAATAAATACTATTGAAACTGTAAATTGTCCTATGACCAATCCTTTACGTATAAATGTCGCAGAGCCTTGAGTTGCTTTTAATCCCTTAAGTACCTCTACAGGTTTAAATGACGATAAATAAAATGCAGGATATAAACCTGAAAAAACACCACAAACAATAGCTATCGTTAATAGAACTACTACATGTAATGGTTTCAATAAATCTAATACTAACTCTTTTCCTATTAATAGGTTAAACTGAGGCAATAGAACAAATAGCAATAGCACACTAACAAGTGTTGCTACAAATGCTAGGATTAATGCTTCAGAAATAAATTGAATGACTAATCTAGAACGACCAGAACCCATTGCTTTGCGAACTCCTATTTCATTAGCGCGTTTTTCACTTCTTGCTGTAGACAAATTCATAAAATTAATACAGGCAATCAATAAAATAATCAAGGCTATAATTGAGAATAAACGAACATATGTTATCCTTCCACCAACTACTTTTCCGCCTTCAAATTTTGATCTTAAATGCCAATCCTTAATAGTGTGTAAAAAAGCATAATCATCACCATCGCTTCCACTTTTTTCTTTAATTAACTCACGAAGGCGAGTATCTACTGTTTCAAAATTAGCTTCAGGTGACAATTCTACAAATGTATCAGAGAAATTATTACCGTATTCCATCATCCATTCTGCTCCATCTCTATAACGTTCAAAGGGAGCAATCCAATTGAATGGAAACGACACATTTTTAGGTAAGTTTTTTATAACTCCTGTAACAAGATAATTATCTACATTACTCACTTTTACTATTTTACCTAAAGCTCTTTCTCCTTTACCAAATAGTTGTTCTGCTGTTTCTTGAGTCAATATTATGGCTTCAGGGTTTTTAAAAGCCTCCTCAATATTTCCTTCAATAAATTTTAAACTAAAAATCTTAAGAAAATCTTCATCTGCATAGCGACCAATTTTGTTTATAGCATTATCACCTACTGAAAACAATTGTTCTTGACTGCTTGAACGTGTAGCCCTTATGACACCAGGTATTTCATCTTTCATAGCCTGAGCTAATGGGCCTGGTGTTGAATAAAATGTACGCCATTCGCCTTCATACTGTTGATTGGTTGGCACATAATATACTTGATCCTGCTTCTCAAAAGAATCATTAAAACTTATCTCATCTTCAACCCATAGAAATATGAGACTAGCGCAAGTAATGCCGATAGCTAAGCCAAAAATATTTAAAAAACTATAACCTCTGTTTTTAAGTAAAGTTCTGAATGCTATTTTTATATAATTTAAAATCATAACTGTTCTTTTCTGATTGATGATTGTCTTATACTAATTATATAGTGAAGATAATGCCAAATATGTAAATTGCTCATTATCAGTATTTTTTAATTAACCTTAAAACTAAAAGTGTACGATTTTGATACACTTCTTGTTCATAATCGTACACTTTAAAAATTACAACTAATTAAATAGAATTTGTATGTTTTAATCCTGAAACAATATTTCAACTAATTCCTTTGACGCAAATTATTTATTCTGAGCGTAAAGAGTTTACTGGGTTAGTATTAGCTGCTCGTAATGTTTTAGTACTTATCACTAATAAAGCAAAGAAAATCATACTAAAACCTCCAATCACAAACATCCAAAAACTGATATTTGCCTTATATACAAAATCTTGAAGCCAACTATCAATGCCATACCAAGCTATAGGTGTTGCTACTACAAAAGCAATGGTTACAAGAATTAAAAATTCTTTACACAATAGTGTATTGATTTGAAGTAAAGAAGCACCTAAAACTTTACGCACTCCAATTTCTTTAACTCTTCTATTAGTAGTATATATTACTAATCCTAAAAGCCCTAAGCAACTAATGAGTATAGATAAGCCTGTTGCCCAATTTAATAACTTAGATATTTTTCGCTCACGAGTATAAAATGTTGCGATAGTTTCATCCATAAATTGTACTCTATAATCTTCTGTTGTTGTTGTAACTTTTCCAA
>CAZECB010000034.1:8670-10657 GCA_964510745.1 uncultured Flavobacteriaceae bacterium
TTGTTGTATATACAGTTTTGTATGCGTCTTTAATCTTTGAAAGTGTCGTCTTTAAATTTTGAGCATTTTCATTATTAAATGCAATATGTACTGCCTGAAATTGGCTAAACTGAGAGCGGTACCAATCACCAATCAATGCCATTGGTTTAATATCTGTTTTTAAAGAACGTTGATTAAAATCTGCCATAACACCAACTATAGGAAAGTGTTCTTCATCATCAAACAAAATCGACTTATTTAAAGCCTCTTCAGGTGTTTTAAATCCTAATGCTTTTCTATAGGTTTCATTAATCACTAATTCTTTTATTGTATCATTCCTGAAATTTCTACCTGCAAGTAGATTTAATTCAAAAGTTTTTAAATAATTAGTATCCCCATGTATAAATTGCAATTCAGCTTGTATTTCTTTACCATCCTTAATATAGGAGGTATTTGATGTATTTGTTGAAAATGATGCTGGTGGATTACCTCCTACACTAACATCTTTAATCTCTGGCAATGTTTTTAACTTCTCTGCATATAATTCTAACTTAATTGGATTCCAAAAATCACTTTGTGGATTGTATACTGTTACTAAAGCTTCTGTTTTAAAACCCATATCTTTAGTTAATAGGTAATTAATTTGTTTACCTACCAACAACGTTCCTATAATAAATATTTGTGCGATTGTAAATTGAAATACGGTTAAAAACTTCCGCATCCCTACTTTTTTATCTCCTACTACTAAATGATTTTTTAATACAGAAATTGTATTAAATTTTGATAATACTAATGCTGGATACAATCCAGATAAAATAGTTATTACAAAAAGTAAAATAATTATACTTATTACTATTAAAGGCGCTTTAAAAAGTTCAAAACCTAAAGCTTCTGGCACAAAATCTGAAAACACATGAATAAGCCATTTCGACAACACTAATGAGAGTAATGCAGAAAATAGTACTAATAAAAATGTTTCGCCCATAAACTGCCCAATCAATTGTTTTCTAGAACTCCCTAAAGTTTTTCGGATTCCTATTTCTTTAGCACGTTGTGATGCTTGCGCTGTGTTCAAATTAATAAAGTTAATACAGCCTATTAACAATAAAAATATAGCTACCAATGCTAAATTATTCAACAATGATTTACTAGCTTGTCCACTAGACCAATCATAAATACCATAATCTTCATTAAAATGAATATCTCTAAGCGGTTGTAATTTAAACTGTCTGGTTTGCTTATATTTTATTGCATATTCATTCCTATGTTCTAATGCTAAAGCATCAAATTGTTTTTGAACAGCATTTAAATCTGCTTGTTTATTAACCTTAACATATAGTTGAGAACCTGAATTAGTATTATCCCAACTTCTATTAATAATCTCTTGTCGTCGACGTGTCTGTAATAATGTGGAATGTGAAATAAACTCTTGAAATACAAAATCTGTTCGCCCTTCAAAATTTTTAACAATTCCTGTTACTTTGATATTAATAGAATCGTTATATACTAAAGTTTTGCCTATAATCTCATTAGGCAAAAGTTTCGGGAAATAATCTGCGGCTCTAGTTTTTGTTAAAACTACTGTATTTGGTTTAGATATAGCTGTAGTTTTATCTCCTGCTAAAAAATCATAATCAAAAACTTCAAAATAGTCCTGATCTGCATATATGACAAATCGAGGTCTTTTAAACTCTAAATTCTTTTCTTTATTTTCAACTTTTGAAGGTCCGTTTCTATAGAATTCGCTTACAGATTCAAAATTAGAATTATCCTCTATTGCTCCCTTTAAAGCTAATGTTACTCCAGAATTATGATCCAAACCTTCTGGTGATTTAAAATCAGTAACCACTCTATAAATACGATCCCCATCTTTATGAAAATTATCAAACGTATAATCATAATAAATCATGAGACCTATTATAAACGAAGCACTTAAACCTATGGTAAGGCCTATCAGGGCAAAATCATACTTTTTCATCTTAAAAAAATAAGTTAAAACACCTCCTGT
>CAZECB010000035.1:0-10519 GCA_964510745.1 uncultured Flavobacteriaceae bacterium
ATCTCTAGTTTCAGATTTTCATAGAAATATGATTAAAGGAGGTATTTACCTTTATCCTAAAAGCTCAAAAAACCCTAATGGAAAACTACGCTTGTTATATGAATGTAATCCTATGGCGTTTTTAGCAGAACAAGCAAATGGTAAAGCAACAGATGGATTGCATAGGGTTTTAGATATCAAACCAACAGAACTTCACCAACGTGTACCTTTTGTTTGTGGCAGTAAAAACATGGTTGATAAGGTAGAAGAGTTCATGCTAAATGCTTAATGAATAATAAAATACAAATATAAAATTACTATCTTTATTAAGATTTTTTAACATAATATAAAATGGCTAATAATAAAAACACTTTAAAAAAAGAACCAATTAATGGAATTCCTCAAGATAATTCATCTAAAATAGATGCTATAAAACAACTTCTTTTTGGAGAAAATATTCAAGAATATAACTCTGAGTTTGAAGCAGTAAAAGCTGATATTTTAAAGAAAAAAAAGCAGTTAGAAGGCGTAATTGATGATGTGCGTAGTGAATTAATGAAAAGTATAGATAACTTAAGTACAGATGTTAATATTAGAATCACAGATTTAGAAACTACTATAAATGATAAAGTTGATGATTTAGATCAAAAAAAGTTAGATAGAAATGTATTAGGTGAATTATTTATAAGCCTAGGCGAAAAAATAAATAAATAATTGATTTTTCTAGTTTAATTTTTCCAGATGGATCAAGAAGATAAATTAGATATTCTTAAGAACATCTTACTTACAGATGAAAGAGAGTATGTGTCTTCTATTCAGAAAAAAATAAAAACTCTTGAAAAAATAATTAACGAAAGAGAAGAATTATCTCAAAAAATTGACCCTATAATAAAGAAACAATTAGATCATTTTGTTGAAGATATCCCACAAAAATTCGGCCCCAAAATTACTGAAGCTTTAAAAATAGAAATTAAGAACTCTCAAGATGCCGTTGTAGAAGCGTTATACCCTATTATGGGTAAGATGATAAAAAAATACATCCAAAATGAAATGCGAGTATTGATAGAAAATATCAACTCTAAAATAGATAGTGCTTTTTCATTTAAAGGATTAAAACGTAAGTTTAAAGCAAAAAGAAAAGGGATAAGTGAAGCAGAATTGATTTTACAAGAGCAGATAAAACCTATTCTAGAACAAATTATGGTTATTGAGAAAGGCTCTGGACTCTTAATTTCAAAATACTCTAAAACTCAAAATATTGAAGAAGATATGGTTGCTGGAATGTTAACAGCAATTAAGAGTTTTGCAGAAGATGCATTTCAAAAAGAAAATCAAGACTTGCAATATATAGAGTATGATACATACCATATACATATTCAAAATTTCTCATCCTATTATATAGCAGTAGCAATTTCAGGACCTTATAATCAAGGGTATAAAAGCGATCTAGAAGATAGTTTGCTAGACTTTGCTCAAAATGTGATTAATGAAACAGACCTCTCAAACAAGAAAATATTTGCAAAAAAACTAGAAGCTTTTTTCAGTTCTAGTAATTTATAAAGCTATTATAACTACATAATGAATATATCTAAAAAAATTGCTCTAGTTGGGTATTTTGGAGTAGGAAAAACCTCTCTGTTAAGGCGATTTATAGATAATACATTTTCAGAAGAATACAAGGTGACACTTGGTGTTCAAATTAAAAAAAAGATTGTAGAAATAAGTGATAAAGAAGAAATGACTTTAATCATCTGGGACTTAGAAGGCAATACATCTATTACTAAAACCAGACGATCATATCTATTAGGTACAGACGCATTTATTTATGTATTTGATGCTACAAGAATAGAAACTTATAAGAATATTAATGAGGATATTGAATTTATAAAAGAAAATTACCCTGCTACCATAATTAAAGTTATTGGTAATAAATCAGATTTAGTGAATAAAAAATCTTTAAAAGAGATTTTAAAGTCTAAAAAGATTATGTGTAATTATATAACGAGCGCTAAAACAGGTGATAATGTTGAATTGATGTTTAAAGCAATAGCAACAGAATTAAAGATGTAGATGATTATGATAGAAGAGATTAAAAATAGAATAATAAAAGATAAAATTCAATTTATAGAAATCACCAAAGAAGGAGTGATTCTACAAACTGAAAATAATCTTTTTAAAGTATCTGTAAAGACATCTATTTTTAATGTTCATCCAGCATTTGAGGGTATCCAATATTATTTTAATGAGCCTGAAAATAGTGAGTTTAGATTATCTTGTGTCAACCTTGAAATAGGTGAGTTAGATGGAATTTTTGATATAAGAATTTTTATATTGAAAGACACAGTAATATTAGGATTGATAGATTTTACAACTCATTATAAAATATCAAACACTTTATCTCAAGAAAAAAATGAATCTGTTATTGAAGGGCAATTATTAAAAGAACGAGAAGAATTTAAAAATAGATTTCTAGCAAATACAAGCCATGAATTACGTTCTCCTTTAACAACTATAGTTGGGTTTATAACCATACTGAAGCGATCAGATTTAACACTATCTCAAATGCATTATCTTAATGTAATTAAATCGTCTAGCGAACAACTTAAAACAATTATTGATGATATTTTAGATATTTCAAAAATAGAAATGGGCTTGTTGAATATTCAAAATACAAGATTTGATTTTTCTAATTTTTTTGAACTTTTAAATGATGCATTTCAAGAAAAATGTGAGAATAAAGGCCTTAAGTTTTTACATAGTAGAGATAAAAATATCCCTCAATTTGTAGTTGGCGATAAATACAGATTACAACAGATTTTAGCAAATATACTAAGCAATGCTATAAAATTCACAAATCGAGGTAAAGTAGCTATTAAAGCTAACCTTATAGAGCATATAGAGGATGCCGTTACTATAGAGTTTGTGATTAAAGACACTGGTATAGGTATAGAGAAAGATAAAATAGCAAGTATTTTTGATAGTTTTTCTCAAATAGAATCAGAAAATAATAATACAGGTACAGGTCTAGGACTCTCTATAGTTAAAAACTTAGTAAACTTAATGGGAGGCACAATAACAGTCACTAGTATTCCATTAAAAAATACAACTGTTAAAGTTGAACTCTCTTTTAAGGTATCAGAAAATCAAATAAGTCAAGCAAAAATCACGTCTCAAAAAACAATATTAAAAAACAAGAAATACAGTATTTTAATTGCAGAAGATATGGAAGATATGCAATTATTGATGGCTAAAATACTAACAGATTATGGTGAGTACTATTATGATATTGCGAGTAATGGAGATCAAGTTATCGAGAACCTACACCGTAATAGTTATGATCTTATTTTAATGGATTTAAAGATGCCCACTATGGATGGTTATGACACCACTAGATTTATTCGAGAATCAGAGATTGAAGATTTTAAAAATATTCCAATAATTGCTGTGACAGCTAAGGTATCTCCTTTAGAACGTGAAAAATGCCTAGCCAGAGGGATGAATGAGTATATAGGGAAACCTTTTCAAGAAGAAGAATTTATGAGTAAAATTGAAATGTTATTAAAATAAAAAAAGACAAATTATACCATAATTTGCCTTTTCATAAACTAAGAAGTCATCACTCTTATCTGTTCATATTTTTTATTTTGGTAATGAAATCGTCCACATCAACGCCATCATTAACTAAATCAAGTGCTTTGTCAACCACATATTTTACATTTTCAGGAGTAAACCCTAAACCTACTGCAATTTTTCTCAATAAAATCACTTGTTCAACATCTTTAATATGATCTGCATACACTATGCGTGCTAAATCATATAAACGTTCTAATCTGCGGTTGTATGAAGTTGGTGGGTTAATTTTATGAGATTTATAATCTTTTAAAATGCCTTTATAATCTGCTTCACTAATACTTAAATTTCTAGCTAAACGATCCAAAAACGCTTTTTCTTCATCTGTAATCACACAATCCTCCATTGCTAGTCTAACAATAGCAGCAAAATGGTCTTCGTTACGTTTTTTAAACGCACTATCAAATAAATCTGAAATTGACATATAATATTTGTTTTTTGAGTTGCAAATATAGATAAACTTCTATCTTTTTAAAATGAACTTGTTTAAACTTTTTATGTTTAAGTGAAAATTAGAAATTTTGAAGTTAAATGAGAGCTTTTTTGAACTACATAGCATCGCTATAGAGTGATAAAAAGGTGAAATATAGCTTCAAAAGAATACTTTTTAGCAAATAGAAAAAACTTAGATATGTATCAACTCAAACAAACTTCTTTTTTAGGGCATTCCCACGCTAAAAAAAGCGTGGTCGTGCTTTCCATTATACCTTTTTTTTATGCTGAATTTATTTCAGCATTTTCTTAAGCTATATAATTAACGATTCAATAAAAGTAATTCTAGATTCTTGTAAAAAAAGGATGCTATTGCAATCACTAATGCAAAATTGTAACAAATTAAGAACCTTAAATTCACAATTTTAAGCGGTATTAACTATATTTGTCCAAATTTTTTTAAAGTGAGTAAATTAGCAGTCTCGCAAGCATTTTCACAGTATTCGCAACAGCAAAAACTGCAAATTGCTATTGCCCAAAATCAAAGTAAAATACATATAAAGGGACTCGTAGGGTCTTCATTATCCTTTATTATTTCTAATATATTTAAAACTCTAGAAACTCCTTTTTTATTAGTGTTTAATGATAAAGAAGAGGCCGCTTATTACTTAAATGATTTAGAGCAAATTTTAAGTGATAAAGAGGTGTTGTTTTATCCAGGAAGCTATCGCAGACCTTACCAAATAGAAGAAGTAGATAATGCTAATGTCTTGCTTCGAGCAGAAGTACTTAATCGTATTAATTCTCGTAAAAAATCAGCAATAATAGTTACTTACCCTGACGCATTGTTTGAGAAAGTAGTAACTAGACGAGAACTAGAACGTAATACACTAAAAATTACGGTCAATGATAATTTAACTATTGATTTTGTAAATGAAGTCTTGTTTGAATATCAATTTAAACGTGCTGATTTTGTGACAGAACCTGGAGAGTTTTCAGTGCGTGGTGGTATTGTAGATGTGTTTTCATTCTCTCATGATCAACCCTATCGAATTGAGTTTTTTGGCGATGAAGTCGATAGTATTCGTACGTTTGATGTAGAGACACAACTCTCAACAGAGCAGATTAAAAAAATAAGTATTATTCCTAATGTCGCTAATAAATTTTTAGAAGAAAGTAGGCAGAGTTTCTTAAAATATATCGCTCAAAAAACAGTCGTGTTTATTAAAAATTCTGAACTGTTTTTTACACGTACAGACGCATTATTTGAAAAAGCAAGTGAAGTTTTTAAAACACTCTCAGAAACCATAAATCATTCAGAACCTACAGAATTATTTTGTAATTCAGAAGTGCTAAAAAAACAATTGTTAGAACATACCATTGTTGAGTTTGGAAACACATCTTATTTTCAAACTGACAAAGAAATTATGTTCAATACCACACCGCAGCCTGCATTTAACAAACAATTCAATTTATTGATAGATGATTTAAATACCAATCATAATAAAGGATATACTAATTATATTGCTTGTGTAAGCGAACAGCAAGCAAAACGTTTAAGTGATATTTTTGAAGATATTGATACAGAGGTACATTATAAAACAGTAGTTATTTCTTTATATCAAGGATTTCAAAATCATGATGATAAAATTGTTTGCTATTCTGACCATCAAATTTTTGAGCGCTACCATAAATTTAGTATTAAAAATGGCTATGCTAAAAAACAAGCCATTACACTAAAGGAGTTAACAAATTTAGATGTAGGCGATTATGTCACACATATAGATCATGGTATAGGACGCTTTGGAGGTCTACAGAAAATTGATGTTGAAGGAAAAAAACAAGAAGCTATAAAATTAATTTATGGAGAGCGTGATGTATTGTACTTAAGTATTCACTCACTTCATAAAATCACAAAATTTAGCGGTAGTAATGGTAAACCACCTAAAGTTTATAAATTAGGAAGTAAAGCTTGGAAAGCTTTAAAACAGAAAGCAAAATCTAGAGTTAAAGAAATTGCGTTTAACTTGATTAAATTATATGCAAAACGAAAATTTGAAAAAGGCTATCAATACAACCCAGATAGTTATTTACAGCATGAGTTAGAAGCATCATTTATTTACGAAGACACGCCAGATCAAAGTACAGCCACAGCAGATATTAAAGCAGATATGGAGAGTGAGCGTCCAATGGATCGTTTAATTTGTGGTGATGTAGGTTTTGGAAAAACCGAGGTCGCTATACGTGCTGCATTTAAAGCGGTAGATAATGGAAAACAAGTAGCTATTTTAGTGCCAACTACTATTTTAGCTTATCAACACCACAGAACGATTAGTCAACGTTTAAAAGATTTCCCTGTGACGGTAGATTATTTAAATCGATTTAGAACTGCAAAACAAAAACGTGAAACTTTAGAACAGTTGGAATCTGGGAAAGTTGATATTGTAATTGGTACACATCAACTCGTCAATAAAAAAGTAAAATTTAAGGATTTAGGACTGTTGATTGTTGATGAAGAACAAAAATTTGGAGTTGCAGTAAAAGAAAAATTAAAATCTATAAAGGAGAATGTAGATGTATTAACTTTAACAGCAACACCTATACCAAGAACGCTTCAGTTTAGCTTAATGGCAGCACGAGATTTATCAGTCATTACTACAGCGCCACCAAACCGTTACCCAATTGAAAGTCATGTAATTCGTTTTAGTGAAACGACTATTCGAGATGCGGTGAGTTATGAAATTCAACGTGGCGGACAAATATTTTTTATTCATAACCGCATTGAAAATATTAAAGAAGTCGCAGGGATGATTCAGCGTTTGGTACCAGATGCTAAAATAGGTATTGGTCATGGACAAATGGATGGAAAAAAACTAGAAGAATTGATGCTTGCGTTTATGAATGGTGAGTTTGATGTTTTAGTGAGTACCACTATTGTTGAAAGTGGGTTAGATGTGCCTAATGCTAATACTATTTTTATTAATAATGCTAATAATTTTGGATTAAGTGATTTACATCAAATGCGTGGTCGCGTGGGGAGAAGTAATAAAAAAGCATTTTGCTATTTTATAACACCAGAATATTCTGCAATGACTACTGATGCACGAAAACGAATTACCGCACTAGAACAATTTACAGAACTAGGAAGTGGATTTAATATTGCCATGAAAGATTTAGAAATACGTGGTGCAGGGGATTTATTAGGTGGTGAACAAAGTGGGTTTATTAATGAAATAGGATTTGATACCTATCAAAAAATATTAAAAGAAGCCATCGATGAACTTAAAGAAGATGAATTTAAAGACCTTTATGAAGACAATTTACAGGAAAAAGAATATGTAAAAGACATTACTATTGATTCTGACTTTGAGTTACTTTTTCCTGATGATTATATCAATAATATAGCAGAACGATTAACATTGTATACTGAATTAAATACATTAAAAACTGAAGAAGAATTACAAAAATTTGAAAGAGAATTATTAGATCGTTTTGGAGAATTACCAATACAAGTTGTTGATTTACTAAATAGTGTTAGAGTAAAGTGGTTATCTACTAAAATAGGGTTTGAGAAAATAATTATGAAACAAGGGAAATTTATAGGGTATTTTATAAATGACCAGCAAAGTAAATTCTATCAAACTAATAATTTTACTAAAGTGTTACAGTTTGTACAATCCAATCCTAATAAATGTAAAATGAAAGAGAAGCAAACTCGCAATGGTTTACGATTATTGCTTACTTTTGAAAATATAAAATCAATAGAAAACGCATTGCATGCTATTCAACCTATTTTGGCGTGATTATTGAAATAAGTACAAAAAATAAAAGCTTTAAAAACAATACAAATGCTTAAAAAATCAGGAACATTATTATTCATTCTATTGCCAATGTTAATGTTTGCACAACATTCTATAAAAGGTAATTTTTCACCCCCAGAAGAGTTTGATAATGCCATTTTATATAAAATAACACCAATAGCATCAGAATATGTAACACATGCTCCTTTTGATGAAGAAGGTAATTTTGAAATAAAACTAGACGCATCTGTTACAAAAGGAATGTATCGTTTAGTATACGCTTTACCACAACATGAATTTAATTTTGATGTTATTTATGATGCAAAGGAAGATGTTGAGTTAAATTTTAATCCTAATACAGGCGTTACTTATGTGTCATCTGTAGAGAATACATTAATCAATTCATATACAGCGAGTATGAGTTTGGTAACTCAAGAAATAGGGACGTTTTATAAACAAGAAGCTCAAGATTCTTTAGTTATTGCTGAAATATTTAAAACTCAAAAAGAAACTCAAGCTAGCTATGAAGAGGTTTCAAAAGGAACTATTGCTTCTCATTTTATAAAAGGGAATACACCATATATACCAGAACATTTTGAAAGTTTACAGACTTATATTGGTAATATAAGAACTCACTTTTTTGATTATGTTGATTTTAATGATGAAATATTACAGAGTTCCGATTTTTTAATTGAGCGCATTCTTAATTTTGTATTTGGTATTACATCTGAAACAAAAAAAGAAACAACGTCATATAAGGAGAATATAGATGCTGTTTTTGCTGCAATGAAAAATACTTCATTAGAAGTTAAAGGGAATTTATTAGAAACCTTATGGCGTCAGATGGTGGATTCAAACTATGAAGATGTAGCAAATCACCTTGCAAATAATTATTTAATTGACATTGCAAAATCTTTAAAAGATGATGAATTAATAAGTGGACTAGAATTGTTTAGAAGTTTATCCATAGGTAATGTAGCGCCAGATTTTTCTTTTGAAGTTACTGATGAATCAGGTGATAAAATAACTAAAAATTTAAGTGACTTAGATACTGCTAAAGAGTATATTTTATTGTTTTGGAGTAGTACTTGTGGACATTGTTTAAAAGAAATTCCACAATTACAAAGCTTTTTAAGAACATTTGAAAAAGATCATTTTCAAGTCATTGCATTTGGCTTGGAAGAAGCACCAGAGAACTGGAATAAACAAATTAAAAAGTATCCTGAATTCCTTCATATTTATGGTAGAGACAAGTGGCAAAACACCACATCTAGACTTTATAATGTGCGTTCAACACCAACATATTTTATTTTAGATAAAGACAAAAAAATTATTTCAAAACCTTATGATATAGAAGAACTTCGTAAGTTGTATGAGTAGTAATTAAAAATGATAAAACGCGTTTTCTAAATGCTCAATATTATAAACATTATTTTGTTTTACAATAGCAATAATATCAAATCGTACTTCTACATCTAAATCATTTATAATTATATATTCATCAACTGCTTTTACTAAGTTTTTAATCTGTTTAGGTTTTACAAAATCTTGAGGGTTTCCATAATCAACAGTTGACCGGGTTTTCACTTCTACAATAGCTAAAATATCAGATTTTTTGGCAATAATATCGACTTCAGCTTTATCAAAACGATAATTACGTTCTATCACGGTATATCCATGTTGCAGTAAATAATTTACTGCGAGTTGTTCGCCTTTTTTACCAAGTTCGTTATGTTGCGCCATATTTATTTCCCACGAAAGTGGGAATCTTATCCCTACACTTCTATAGTTTACTTTAAGAAGATAGTAATTTACTAAAAATAGATAACTTTGTTTTAGTAAACTCAAAGAAACTCAATCAAATTAGTTAATGGATTTCCCTTTTACATTTGGACAAAAAAGCTCCTTGCTTCTGATTTTCTTTTTTCATGGCGTTGTTTTTTCTGCTTTACTATTAAGAAAAGGAATTATACATAGTAATAAAGCGGATAAATGGTTGAGTTTACTTTTATTTTTATGCAGTATGTATATTGCACCTTATATGTTAGGTTACGCCAATTGGTATAGTAAGAAACTAACAAGAGAGATATTGTTTTTTGTGCCTTTTATGCAAGTTTTATTAATTGGACCTATAGTTTATTTTTATACTAAAAGCTTACTTAATAATGCTTTTAAAATTTCGAAAAAAGATGGGGTTCATTTCATTCCTGCATTTTTATACTTTATTTATAGCCTTATTATATTCATTACAGATAAACTTGTATTAGATAAGTACTATTTTTATGCAAATGGGAGAGATAAAGATTTAGCGAATTGGTATCAGGTTTTAGGATTAATCTCTATGTCTTTCTATTTAATTTTAAGTTTATGCTACTATGCATATTATAAAAAACTAGTTTTTAATACTGTAAGTTATGCTGAAACTATTTTGTTTCAATGGGTTAAGAACTTTATGATTGCTTTTCTTGGAATTCTTTTATTAAGAGTACTTTTCTTTATTTTAAACCCTGACTGGGGCGAGTTTGGTAGCCAGTTTTGGCATTATATTTCTTTCTCTTTTGTAATTTATTATATTTCTGTAAATGGCTATTCAAATGCAGTAAAAACAACTGTTTTTGAAAACAAAAACACACATAGAATCAACATTTTTAAAGAAGGAGAAAATCTCTCAAAAGTAG
>CAZECB010000036.1:0-10463 GCA_964510745.1 uncultured Flavobacteriaceae bacterium
ATACATTACCGTATTATTCAGATGATGCCACTATTCCTTTGGGTTACAATTATAATATTAAATCTATTATTGCTATTGCTCCAGTAGACGGGCAATATGCGCCAGGAAATACCAGAACAAAACTTAAAAATATTGATTACTTTACCATTCATGGCTCTCAAGATGGAGATGTGTCTTCGTTTGCTGGTTCTCGACAATTTGATCGAATTACATATACAGACAGTACCTATCATTTTAAAAGCGGATTATATGTTCATGGTGCTAATCATGGTCAATTTAACACAAGTTGGGGCAATAATGATGTAGGTACACCTTTTCCAAAACTTTTAAATTTAGAACAATTACTCAATCCAGAAGATCAACGACAAATTGCTAAAGTTTATATCAGTGCTTTTTTAGAAACAACATTAAAAAACGATAAAAGTTATCTACCGCTTTTCACAGATGTCAGAACAGGTAAAGATTGGTTGCCCGAAACTATTTATTTAAATCAGTTCGAAGATTCTAACACAGAATTTATAAGCACTTTTGATGAAGATTTTGATGTTACTACAACTACTGTAAAAGACTCATCAAGTATTACTTCTACTAATTTAACTGTCTGGAAAGAAAAACAAATTCCGCTAAAACGTGGAAATAGAGCTAATAGAGGTTTATTTCTTGGATGGCATTATAAGAAAGACGATGTTAAAACATGGAAGGCAATTGATTCTACTATAAAAACACCAGTAAACGACACTTTAATTGCAAGTTATAGTCTTAAATTTCCTAGAGGAATTATTAAAGTGGATTCATCTTCAGTTTTTGTGTTTTCAATGGCTGAATCTAAAGGCAGTACAAATCCAAAAGCAAGTGGAAAATGGGTGAATGACAATAATGAGGATAATAACAACACTAAGAATGACAACAAAAAAGAAGATAATACTACTGAAGACGATGAAGATGAAAACAACGTATCTTCAAACGAAAATGATACTAATAAAAATGAAGGAAAAGATGAGGATGATAAAAAGAAAAAAGGGAAAGATTCTATCGATTTTTCAATAGTATTAAAAGATAATTTGGGAGAAATAGTTTATTTTCCATTAAGTGATTTTTCTAAATTGCAACGTCGACTTGCTGTTAAAATTTGGAAAAGTGAATACGACGATTCTGCTAAATCTGAAAACGTGATGCAATTATTTTCTTTTCCTGTTGAAAATATATTGAAATTAAACCCTAATTTTAATAGTAAAGAAATTACAGAAATTCAATTTATTTTTGACCGAACTGATAAGGGTTTAGTTGTTATAGACAATATTGGCTTTATGAAGCAATTCTCTAAAATATCTCATTAATATTATTTTAATTATGAACTTTAAAAACACATTTTTAACTATTACTCTATTATTTCTATGGGGAAATAACAATGCTCAATCCAAGTCCATTTTAGTTAACCAACAACGTTTAGAGCAATCGATCTTAGAATTGGCCAAATTTGGACAAGATCCTGAAAATACTGGAGAATTAAGTCGCGTAGCGTATAGCGATGGTGATTTAAAAGGACGTGCTTACGTCATGGATTTAATGAAAAAAGCAGGTTTAGAAGTTAGTATTGATTACGCAGGCAATATTATTGGCAGAAAACAAGGTAAAGACAATTCTAAAGCCCTTATATCTTTTGGCTCTCATATCGACACTGTTCCAAATGGTGGCAACTATGATGGTTGTGTTGGCTCTATGGGAGCTATTGAAGTATTGCAGACAATACAGGACCAAAACATTATCACTGAACATCCTTTAGAACTCATTATCTTCTCCAATGAAGAAGCTGCCGTAGTAGGTAGCCGAGCTATAGCAGGTACATTACAAGCTAAATCTTTAAATGAATCTAGCCCTAGTGGCTATACTATTGCAGAAGGTATGAAACGTATTGGTGGCAATCCTGATAAGATTTCTGAACTAGCGCGTAAAAAAGGAGAAGTTGCTGCATTTATAGAATTACATATAGAACAAGGCGGTATTTTAGATCAAGAAAATGTACAAATAGGAGTTGTAGAAGGGATTGTAGCCATAGAATGGTGGGACATTACTATTAATGGACATGCCAATCATGCTGGCACCACACCTATGAATATTAGAAAAGACGCCATGCTTACGGCCTCTAAAATTATCTTAGAGATTAACAACATAGTGAATAGTTTTGAAGGTGTTCAAGTCGGTACTGTTGGACGCATTAATGCATCTCCAGGTGCGCCAAATGTTATTCCTGGCAAAGTGAATTTTAGTCTAGAGATTCGTGATTTGTCTTCAGAAAAAATCTGGACTATTTTTAAAGTTATAGAATCTAAAACGCAATCAATTGCTAAAATGGATGACATGCAGATTGCATTTAGACATATTGAAGCCGCACCAAATCCTGCTTTAGCAAATGATTTCATTAAAAAAGATATTGCAAATGCAGCAAAGCAATTAGGTTATAGTTATAAAAATATGCCTAGTGGTGCTGGACATGATGCTCAAGAAATCGCACAATTTGCTCCTATAGGTATGATCTTTGTGCCAAGTAAAGATGGTATTAGTCATTCTCCAAAAGAATATACGAGTCCAGAAGATATGGCTAATGGCGCTAATGTGTTATTGCATACTATTTTAGCGATGGATAAACGATTAAAGTAATAGTTAAAAACTAAACCCAAAGCTTCCTGTTACTCCAAAACGTCGGGCATCTGGGTTATCCAAGAAATTTCCTCTAAAATTAAAATCCAATCTAAAGATTTTAAAAATATTGCCTATGCCAAAACTATATTCATAATAAATCTCATCATCTGGAGCTTGCAATACAATACTATTTGGATTAGGAGTTGTACTTAAAGCAATATTTTCATCAGACAACTCCCCCCATACGCCTCTAATACCAACAATTTCTCTTAAATTTAGTTTTCTTAAAAATGGAATTCTAGAAAATATACGTCCGTTAAAATTATGCTCTACATGTAATGAGGTATACGTATCTGTTACAAATTCATAAAAATCGAGTTGCGAAAAGGTATTGTATATTGAAAATAAAGTTTGATTTCCTGGAACAACACTTAGTAAACCTAGTGGCACTTCTCCAAAAGTTTTACCAGCTTCTAATGAGGTCGTTAAACGTCCAAAACCTCCTAATTGCCATGGTTGGATATATGAAAATTGAACTTTAGTAAAATTAAAATCGCTATTCAAAATACTTCTATCACCCCGACTTACTTGTGCAAAAAGTCTTGAAAACCCATCATTAGCATCTAAACGTTCTACTCCAAATCCTGTTGTTTTTCTTCCTGGGGAATAAAATAAGGATAATGAGGTTTCATACTGCTTAACTTCTGATGAGATTCCAGTTGGAGAATCAGGGTCATTATAATCTAAACTAAAAGTAGGTGATGCAGATTCTAGAGTGCGGTAACTCCCTCCTAATCTTACTACAAGGTTTCTAAGAGGTTCTACTTCTACAGCTAATGTAGACAAATTAATATTGGTTAATCTATCATTTGCTCCTGTATTCACAATCGATGAAGATGCTAAATTACGCCCTAGTACATCTGTAGATGTGGTTAAACTAGCTCCTATTTGTTCAACATCACGACGATTACCTCCAGAAATTATGAGTCGGCTTTTTTTATCGAGCAACCATTTTCCTGAAATGCCATATTTGAATTTATTATCTCTAAATCCATATGCCGTAAATCCTTCTAATCGCCATAAATCATTACGCCCAAAATAAGTTCGTGCACCTGCACGTAATCGATATCCTTCAACTTCATTGAAACCCACAGTAGAAAATATAGGTCCATAATCTAAATTCAGATCTGGAAACTCTATGTAACCTGAACCTAATATACTTGCTAAATTATAAAGGCGTTTAAACTTCTTTACAGTTTTAAGAGTATCTAACATTTTGTATACCCCTACTTCATCTTTACTTAATGTCTCTAAACGATTAGCTTGCCAGAACTCATCATTTCTATCATAAACATCTTTATTATACTCAAAAACCCGTTTATCATAAAACTTAGGATCGTCTAAAGGTTGATCAAACTTATAATTATCATATAATGTTGTTCTTTTTCCATAAATACCACGAGATTTTTCTTTTTTATTTAAAGCAAAATCAGATAGCATATAATCGCGTTTGATTAAAAACAATGAGTCATTTAACACTTCGTATTCTTGTTCGATATAAATCTCTTTAACCCAGTTAATATTAGCACTTTTAGTAGCCTGAAGATTAATTTCTTTTATAGCATATGTGGAGTCATTCACCCAAAAATCACCTTTAAAGGTAAGTTCATTTTTTCGTCTTGGGTAATAAATAATATTATAGCACCATTTATTATCAATATAGGCACTATCTGAAAGCACATAATTATAAGTGTTGATTCCTGTTCTTGATAATGGACTTACGAAACTTTTATCGAAAAACTTCAAGTAATTATCATACACATTAAAATCATTGTACAAATCATCTATAAAATCAATAATCACTTGATTATCACTAAATCCCGAGTTTTTATTTCCTTTTATGACTTCTTTTTCTTTTTTAAGCAGGTTATCTCCATAAACTTCAGATGCAGCCTCATTAATAAACATCGGTAAATATGTTTTACCTGTAACGCTAGAGGTATCTACTTGATCAAAGACAAATTCCATACCTCTAAACAAGCGACTTTTTATCAAGGCACTATCTATAGTATTGATGTCAAATTCTACTTTTTCGTATTTATCGTAATTGTACTGCTTAAATTGTTTTAAACCGTTTTGACGTTTATTTGCCCATATTTTTCGAAGGATATCAATAGCAGGATTGTTCTTTTTAGGTTGCTTCCCTGAGACAATTAATACTTGCCCTAATTCTGCAACATCTTCTTTAAGAATCAGTTTTAAATCGTAGTTTATTCGTTTTTCAAGGGTAATTTCAAGAGGTTCATACCCCACAAAAGATACTTTTATTGTATTCCAATTTTTATCAGATTCTAAATAAAATTTTCCGTTTTCATTAGTGGTAGTTCCTATAACAGATCCTTTAAACAAAACATTAGCAAAAGCAACAGGTTCATTAGTTTCATCTAATACATAACCGCTAATTTTTGTTTGAGAAAACGTAATACTACCAGTTAATAGTAAGATTATGTAGAGTAATTTATATTTCATATGATGAATTACTTATCATTTTATGTGCCATACTAAAATTTAAAAAGAAAAATGTCATCTTAATTACTTTGCTCGATACATCTATTGTCATAAAAAAACTTCATCAAATTTTGATGAAGTCTATATAACGTTTAAAAATCACGTTTTATTTGTACATTACTTTATTTACAGCTTTTTTAACATCCTCGCTATTTGGTAACCATTCTTCTAATAATACTGGTGAAAATGGAGCTGGTGTATCAGCTGTATTTATTTTTATAATTGGTGCATCTAAATAATCAAATGCTTGTGCTTGAACTTGATATGTGATTTCTGTAGCTACATTACCAAAAGGCCATGCTTCTTCTAGAATTACTAATCGATTTGTTTTTTTAACTGAGTTTAAAATGGTGTCATGATCCATTGGGCGCACGGTACGTAAGTCAATAATTTCACAAGAGACTCCTGATTTTTCCAATTCATCTGCAGCTTTGTAAGCTTCTTTTATAATTTTTCCAAAAGACACAATAGTCACATCAGTCCCTTCACGTTTAATATCTGCAACCCCAATAGGAATAACATATTCACCTTCTGGCACCTCACCTTTATCTCCATACATTTGCTCACTCTCCATAAAAATAACAGGGTCATCATCACGTATAGCAGATTTTAAAAGTCCTTTAGCATCATATACATTTGACGGCACTATAACTTTAAGTCCTGGTGTATTAGCATACCAACTTTCAAATGCTTGAGAGTGTGTTGCTGCTAATTGTCCTGCAGAAGCTGTTGGGCCTCTAAATACAATTGGGCATTTAAATTGCCCGCCAGACATTTGTCTAATTTTTGCAGCGTTATTTATAATTTGATCAATTCCAACTAAAGAGAAGTTAAACGTCATAAATTCTACAATAGGCCTATTTCCTGTCATTGTAGATCCTACAGCAATACCTGCAAAACCTAATTCTGCGATTGGAGTATCTATAACACGTTTAGCTCCAAACTCATCCAACATCCCTTTTGAGGCTTTGTAAGCCCCATTATATTCTGCAACTTCTTCACCCATTAAAAAAATGCTTTCATCTCTACGCATTTCTTCACTCATTGCTTCACAAACTGCTTCTCTAAATTGAACTGTTTTCATTAAACTTTGTCTATTTGTAAATTATACTTCTAATATATTATATGGAAAGCAAAAATAGTGATTATTGCACAACTAATAATAAATCTCTTTCTTAAAATATTTACTATGCGCGCATAGTAAATATGAAGAATTTTATGTACCTTTGCACCCTTAAAATATTCTTTTTTAGATGTTATAAAGTTATTTTTGAACAACAATTTCGTCTAAAAAGCTAATTATATAAAACTTTAAATAATGAAAATATTAGTGTGCATAAGTCATGTTCCTGATACGACTTCAAAAATTAATTTTTCTGAAGGAGATACAAAATTTGATACCAATGGTGTACAATTTGTAATTAATCCTAATGATGAGTTTGGATTAACAAGAGCCATGTGGTTTAAGGAAAAACAAGGTGCAACTGTAGATGTTGTAAATGTTGGAGGTGCAGAAACAGAACCTACATTAAGAAAAGCTTTAGCCATTGGTGCTGATACCGCAATTCGCGTAAATGCAAATGCTACAGATGGTATTTTTGTAGCAAAACAAATCACAAGTGTTATTGAAAGTGGAGGTTATGATTTAGTGATTGCTGGTCGTGAATCTATTGATTATAATGGAGGAATGGTACCAGGAATGATTGCAGGATTAACTGGAGCTAACTTTGTTAATACCTGTATTAGCTTAGAAGTAGATGGTACAAATGCAACTGCTATTAGAGAAATTGATGGTGGTAAAGAGACGGTAACCACTAGCTTACCTTTAATTATAGGAGGTCAAAAAGGACTAGTTGAAGAAAGTGATTTACGTATACCTAATATGAGAGGAATCATGATGGCTCGTAAAAAACCATTAACAGTGATTGAAGCTACTTCAGCACAAACGCAAACAAATGATGTTACTTTTCAAAAGCCTGCTGAAAAAGGGGCCGTTAAATTAGTGGATGCAGATAATATAGATGAATTAGTAAGCTTACTTCATAATGAAGCTAAAGTGATTTAGCTTGTTAAATCACTCCAAACATGTTTGGAATTTCATGAAGTTAAAGAAAACATTAATAAGCTCCTGAATCAAGTTTAGGAAAAATTTTATAAAGATTTTATGTCAGTTTTAGTATATACAGAATCAGAACAAGGCACTTTTAAAAAAGTAGCCTTAGAAGTTGCATCTTACGCAAAAGCTGTTGCTTCTCAATTAGGAACAACCGTTACCGCTATTGCTATAAATGCAAATGACACTTCAGAATTGAGTGCTTACGGGGTAGATAAAGTTTTAAATGTGACTAACTCACAGTTAGACAACTTTAATGCTAAAGCCTACGCTAGTGCAATTCAACAGGCAGCGCAACAAGAAAATGCTAGTGTTGTTGTTTTAAGTTCTAGCGCTAATAGTAAATATGTATCGCCTTTAGTGGCTGTTGGATTAGATGCAGGATTTGCTTCTAATGTTGTAGAAACACCATCTAGCACAGCACCATTTATTGTAAAACGTACCGCTTTTACAAATAAAGCGTTTAGTAACACAGAAATCACATCAGATATTAAAGTTATTGGACTTTCTAAAAATGCTTTTGGATTGATAGAAAATTCAGGAAGTGCTACAAATGAAGAGTTTTCACCATCATTTGGAGATGCTGATTTTAATATCAGTATCCAATCTGTAGACAAAGCAACAGATAAAGTAACCATTGCTGATGCAGAAGTTGTTGTTTCTGGTGGTCGTGGATTAAAAGGCCCTGAAAATTGGGGGATGATTGAAGAATTAGCTGATGTTTTAGGTGCAGCAACCGCATGTTCTAAACCTGTTTCGGATTTAGGATGGAGACCGCATGGTGAGCACGTAGGACAAACAGGAAAACCTGTAGCATCAAACTTATATATTGCCATAGGTATCTCTGGAGCTATTCAACATTTAGCAGGAATTAACTCTTCTAAAGTAAAAGTAGTGGTTAATACAGATCCTGAGGCGCCTTTCTTTAAAGCTGCAGATTATGGTGTTGTTGGAGATGCTTTTGAAGTTGTTCCTAAATTAATAGAAAAATTAAAGGAGTTTAAAGCACAAAACGCTTAATATTCTCTAATCATTTTTCTTATAAAGAAGAAAATAAAAGGTTGGTTGATTTTTAAAATTTCAACTAACCTATTTATCATTTCATCTAAAAAAAAACAGAAAAAATAAATTAAGGCTTCATAGGTTTGGTAAATTCCAAATTTAAACGGTTTTTTGTGGTAAATTATGAGTTTAGTTCGTCTTAATATTAAAGGAATTTCTTACAGTCAAACGCAAAATGGCGCTTACGCATTAATACTTAATGAAGTAGATGGCGACAGAAAGCTACCTATAGTTATTGGTGCTTTTGAAGCACAGTCAATAGCGATTGCACTAGAAAAGGAAATTAAACCTCCAAGACCATTAACTCATGATTTATTTAAAAACTTCTCAGATCGTTTTAGTATTATTATTAAACAAGTGATTATTCATAAACTTGTTGATGGGGTATTTTATTCAAGTTTAATTTGCGAACGTGATTCTGTTGAAGAAATAGTAGATGCACGTACTAGTGATGCTATTGCTTTAGCTTTGCGTTTTCAAGCACCAATATTTACTTATAAAAATATTTTGGATAAGGCAGGGATTTATTTAAAAGTGGATCCAGAAGATGAAAATGCTGAAAACCAAGATGACATTCTGGTTGATGAAGCTTTTGCTGAAGAGATTGAAAGTAAATCTATTCAAACTTTCAAAGAAAAACCTCTAGAAGAACTTCATAACATGCTCGATGAAGCAGTTGCTCAAGAAGATTACGAAACAGCTGCTAGGCTTAGAGACGAAATTTCTAAACGATAGAAAAAATTCATACATTTGGAATTGATCATTCAATACTTGAGTGGTTAATTAGTTTTTGACTGATACTCAACAACGAAATCAACATCGATGAAAAAAATTAGATTAGCTCTTGCAGCTATTTTTTTTGGAATTTTATCAATTACTGCTGGAAATTTAGACAGCAAAATATTGGAGAGCTCTAATATTAGTAATACTTTCAAAATGAATCTAGCAGTTAATGAAATTGATTTCTCAAAGACTAACATCAAAACCGCTATTGATACTATTAATAGTGAATATGACACAGAAAGTACTTCTAACAATTCGTTGAAAAAGCAATTTGTTACTCCGAGCCAAGGATTTTCATTAAGTAGCTTTTTACGTGGTATTTTAGGTATGCTATCATTAATTTTAATAGCATTTCTTTTTAGTAGTAATAAAAAAGCGATAAACTGGAAAGTTATTGGTATTGGTTTAGCATTACAATTAGTTATAGCCATTGGTGTACTTAAAGTATCATTTATACAAACAATTTTTGAAGGTATAGGATCTTTATTTATCAATGTTTTAGATTATACTCGGGCAGGAAGTAAATTTCTGTTTGAAGGTTTAGTAGTAGACATGGATACCTTTGGATTCATTTTCGCATTTCAAGTACTCCCCACTATTTTATTTTTCTCTGCATTAACCTCTGTATTCTTTTATTTAGGAATAATCCAAAAAGTAGTTAAAGCAATGGCTTGGTTATTATCACGACTTTTAAAAATATCTGGAGCAGAAAGCTTAAGTGTTGCTGGAAATATATTTTTAGGGCAAACAGAAGCACCTTTACTAATAAAAGCCTATTTGGATAAAATGAACAAATCTGAAATGCTTTTAGTCATGATAGGAGGTATGGCAACTGTTGCCGGTGCCGTTTTAGCCGCATATATTGGTTTTCTTGGAGGTGAAGATGAAACTTTAAAATTATTCTATGCTAAACATTTATTAGCAGCTTCAGTAATGGCAGCACCAGGAGCTATTGTAATTTCTAAAATTTTATATCCACAAACAGAATCTATAAATACAAATGTAAACGTGTCGTCAGAAAAAATTGGCTCTAATATTCTAGACGCCATTGCAAACGGAACTACAGAGGGTTTAAAACTAGCCGTAAATGTTGGTGCAATGCTTTTAGTTTTCGTAGCATTTATTGCTATGATTAATGGTATTTTAAGTTGGGTTGGAGATGTGACATCACTTAATGATTGGATGGCAAGTAATACACCTTATGCTTCATTTTCATTAGAAGCTATTTTAGGAATTATATTTGCCCCTCTTATGTGGCTTATCGGTGTTGCTAAAGAAGATATTATGCTTATGGGTC
>CAZECB010000037.1:0-10285 GCA_964510745.1 uncultured Flavobacteriaceae bacterium
TAATTGTACCATATTTCTTGTGCTTTTTCGAGTTTTCAATAAATACCTCAGCATATTCAAAAAATGAATATTGAGTTTTCTTTTGATTTTCCTGCTTTTGTTCGTTATAAATCTGCTTTACAAACTGTGGTGATGGATTTCCTCCATCAATTAAAATACCATTTGAAATATCTTCAACTTTCTGCTTTATCTTATTAATCAAAATATTTAAACGATCAGAACCTGGACAACTTCGTTTGACTTTTTGATTTTTTGAATCCCAATACTTTTCATCAATGTTTTTAGAGGTAGTAAATAAGGAAACCTTCTTTTGATGTGAATATCGTAGCATAAGCATAGACATATTACTTTTATTTCTCTTTTGACTTTGCGATTTACTTAATACGAATTTTGTTGTTGCCATAATGTTTTATTTTAATGGTAACCATCAGAAAAAAGATAACTGATAGCAATCTCTTATTAATTTTAGTTTGCCTGTGCTGTTTTAAATTTTTCTTCTAACGTAATGAATGATTTACGTCTCTTACTTTTTTGTGAAGGAGTTAACTCTGTTAGATGAATGAGGTCCATTACATATTCGTAAATGGAATAATCAAAGTGTTCCTGTAAATTGCTCAATGCTAAAAACAATATCTCATTTAGGCTTTTAACTTCTTTATTTTTAAAATTCGATGATATTACTTTGTATTTAATCATAGAAATATGACTCAGTAATGATTGCTGTATGGCAGGAAGATTTGTAAGAGCAGAAAGTTGTCTAAGCGTCATAACAGTCTTGAAGTGTTTTGTAACATTCATCCATTTCACTTCGTATTTGATTAATTTACCATCTGGATAATCCCCTAAGGTGTAAGTCTTTTTCAACTTACCATTTGCCACAGCGTCATATATTTTAAAATGAAGTTCTCTATAACCATACATTTTCATATATGGGCTGCTGAATTTTAAGTCATATCCATCAACACCAACTATATCTTTGATATAATCTTTAGTCTCTCTTTCAATAGAAACAAATCCACCATATTCAAATTGTAATATCTCTGAGTTCATAAAATCAAGACCAACTAAATCTTGTAAATTGTTAAATGTAGCTTCCAAATCATTTCTTATAACTCCAATATAGTTATGTCCATACAATAAATAAGGCACACTAGTTTCCAAAATTGCACAGTCTCCTTTCGTGAAATACAATTTAAAATTCTTACCATGCAATTCAGATCTTGCATCCAAAGTATATGCATTTTTAATTGTTGAATGTTCATTAAGCATTTTCCAATTAACAGACTCTCTGTTAACTTTTTGTGTTTTGACTTTTATAAAGTCAAATTGACAATTGTGTAAACTCTGTGTTTCCATGATTCATGGTTTTAATTAATAATTATTGTTAGTGAGCCATCGCCCAATTTGTTCCTGTTTCCATATCTACTTCTAAAGGCACTGTTAGTTTTACTGCATTCTCCATATTGTCTTTTACTAATTGTTTCATTATTTTTAATTCATTTTTAGGCACTTCAAAAAGCAGCTCATCGTGAACAGTCAGTACCATTTTAGATTTAAGGTTTTGCTTAGTAATAGCTGTATCACATTTTATCATTGCTAGTTTTAATATATCTGCAGCAGTGCCTTGGATCGGCGTATTCATAGCAATACGTTTTCCTGATTTACGAACTGATAATTTAGAAGATTGTAATTGTGATATAGGACGCCTTCTTCCATACAGCGTTTGCGCATAACCTAAATTATCTGCTTGGTCTATAAAAGCTTCTAAACACTGTTTAACCTTTGGTAGCTTCGAGAAGTAATTATCGATCACTTCTTGGGCATCTTCAACTGAATATTCTTTCCCTGTTATTCTTGTGAGATCTGCTGATAGACCATAAGCTGTTTTACCATAAATTAATCCAAAATTGATAGATTTAGCTATGCTTCGTTGCTCGTCAGTCACCTGAGAAAAATTAACCTCAAATATTTCTGAAGCAGTAAGTTTGTGTAAATCGATATTCTCGCTATATGCTTTTAGCAAAAACGGATCTTGGCTATAATGAGTCATTACTCTTAGCTCAACTTGAGAGTAATCAGCGCAAACAAATTCATAACCTCTCTTTGGAACAAACATCTTTCTAAACTGAGACTCGATTATTTTTAGTTCATCTGTCTCACCGTCTTTTAATTTAGGGTTGGGAATGTTCTGTAGATTTGGCTTGCTAGAGGAGTAACGACCTGTTTCTGTTCCTATTTGGTTAAGGTTAGCATGTAGTCTTTTGGTTTTTGAATTGGTTTTTCCAAGTTGACTACAAAACTTCAATAGAGCAGTAACCTTACGATAACGAAGAATTAACCCAATAACCTTATGGTCATCAACTAACTTTAAAAGATGGGCTTTATTAACTTTATAATATCCTTTTTTACTTAGTTCTCGATTTCTAGGCTTTATATTAAGAGTTTCGAAAAGCCATTTACCTAGCTGTTCATTGCTGTTAATATTAAAGTTTTCATCACTAAAGCATTTAACTTGTTCTAACACATCATTTTTAAATGAAACCAACCTTAACTCTGTACGCCCTAATAAAGTAATGTTAATCTTAACTCCATTTCGCTCCATCTTCGAAGTGATTGGTATAAGCTTATGTTCTAATTCAAGTATTGTCATTTTATTTAAGTTTTTTAATTAGTAAATTGAATAATTGTAGGGTAATGTCAGCATCCTCAACAGCGTAATCTGTTAGTGACTCAGTATCTACTTCAGTAATAAGTTTATCGCCAGTCATCTGCTTAAAATCAATCATCTGGTAATTCAGGTGACGCATACTGATTTGCTTAAGTCCGTGCGATTTGATTGTAGGATCAAATAGATAATCCATAATCATTGTATCGTAAATCTCACCCGTGAGTTCTATGTCAAGTTTTTCAAAAAACTTAAGGTCGAATTTGGCATTATGCATCACCTTAATAATTTCAGCATCTAATAAAAAAGGCAGTAGTGGTTTTAGAAGTTTATTCCGTTTTACAGGATTTACAGGAAGCATAATATTATAACCTGTTTTAGGCTTAAATGATAATGCCAAACTAATTGCATCATCTGTAAAAACATCCAAGCCAGTTGTTTCAAAATCTAAGGCTAAAACGTTATTATCTTCCTGCTCAAAATGCTTCTTCATAGCATTGATCATACGAGTCATTTTATTAGCTGTATCAATAGTTCTATAATTGGTGTCAACATCATTTATTGTAGTAAAGTTTATAGAGTCTTCTTCGGTAATGATTTCGATAAAAGCTTTTGTATTTGAAGGGGTTTCCCTATAAATCAAACCTTTATATTCAAGATATTTTTTCAATCTAACAGTAAAGGACCGAAGGGTAGGTTTATAACGTGCTTCAGTATATCCACCTGTAATAAATTCTTTAAACAACTCTTTTTTGTGGTGCTTGGCTTTCCCTTTAAACTTCTCATCCAAAAACTCTATCAGCTCTATACCAACTTCAATAATCAACAATCTTTCATCAAGATTTATCCTTGGTGGATTAACGATTCCGTGTTTAAGGTAGAAGCTAATGCAGAAAATTATAAATAGATAGAAGTCGTGCCATTGATTATTATTCCAGTCTTCAAAAAATTCGTGTCCAAATTTTTCTCTAACCGTTAGTTTTGGTCCAAAATATGGGTTAAGCTCCACCTCTATCATACGTCTTTCGCTACTAAAACCATCAGGTCGTTTCATAACATAGTTTGACGTAAATAAAAGTTTTGGCATGTATCGCTGCGGAATGAGGAATGGTGATTTATGTTTTGGATTAACAAAAAAACCATCTGAGGTACGTCCAAAATAATTTTCAAAATTCTCACCCTGTTTTATATCATTAAGGCAAACTAAATTGGTATTGGTGGTAACACCTTCAAAAGCATGATTATAACCAGATTTAAAATCCTTACCTGAAATATTGTGTAAAATCCTAACATAACTTAAGGCAACTCCGATTAAACTTTTTCCGAGACCTCCCAAAACTTTACCAAGCTCGTTTATATTTTGATCTAGCAATATTACCGCTTTCATCTTTGAAGGAACTTGGTAACGATGGCACAAATAGCCAATAATGGTAACAAACGCCTTAAAGCGTTTAAAGTCCATTCCTGAGATGTAGAAAATGAATTGTGCAAATGGTGTTTTGCGTAAGTGCATCATAATTATTGGGGTTTAAAGTTCCTATGATTAATCTGTTGGCTGAATACGTAACCATTCAAATCAGCGTATGCTATATACTCAAAACCATTCTTAGTGATTTTAATAGCAGTATCTAAAAAATACAGATAGCATGTATCGGCAGTATCCCACTGTCGGTTAACCTCAATTCGTTTTATGTAACCTTGATTGGTTCTATTAAAAAGGTGATTGGTTTTATTGAGAATAGCTGCTTTAACTTGGTGCGTATATACGTTGCCAATCATCGCTCCCGTAGAGTTGTCTTCAAGCCATTCAGATACTACGTTGGTTATGTCCCAGTTATTCTTGACAACTGTAACAATATTGCTTTGTACTCTTACAATTCTATAATCGTCATTTATTATAGCGGTCCTATAGTCAAGGCATTCTAAAAACTCTATAAAGGAATCTGTTGGGATTTTTATTTTTATATTGCCATGCAAATCCTCTATCTCGCACCAAGGCCAAATAGAAATATTATCCAATGAATATTTATCTGGTTCAATCATTTTTATTTGTTTTTATATTTTTAAAAAAGCTTTCAACCTCAGACTGCTTATAGCGCTTAGCACCTCCAAAATCGATTACTGGAAAGTTTTTGTATTTTTTCTTAAGCTTGTAGAAATGACTAGTGGAGATCTGGAGACGTTCACAAAGTTGTTCATCGGTTAAAACCTCCTCACGCATTGGAGTCAAATCACGATCAGCCAACTGCTCTAGCAGTCGGCTTGCCAGAGCATCAACAAGATTTGCCTCAAATGCGCTTACAGCTTTTAAAATATAATGCGATAGTTGTGAATCCATTGAGTTTCCATTTGAAAAAACAAATAGAAGTAAAAATCACAACTAGTGATTTTATGCGTAATATGTATACAGTAATACTTTTTTTACGCTTTTATGTTTCTGGATTTAGTGTTTAGATAAGATTCTAAGGTTTGCTCTGGATTTTGAGCGGAACTATATCTGTAGGTGTTTCTTATTTGCGGGAAGGAATTGTACATAACATACATAACTTGATACTTTTTCAACTTCTGGAATTTGAGATCAGCAATGAATTTTTTTCTTAATTCATTCTCAGTCCTTTTTCTTTTGTCCTTATTCTTAGCATTGAAATTTTCAACAGCTACTTTTAATCTGAAAGAAACTTCCTTTAATCTAAAATCATATATATCATAAATGGCTTTATAGAGATCACCACTATTTTTAATCAATAGATTTAGAAGCTTAGGCGGGAAAGTATCTACTGTATGTCGAAACGAATTGTTATAAAAGTCATCAATCTGCTTATTAGTATAAAAAGGAGCTAACTTTTCAAAAACGCAATCCTTAAAATCGGTTTGATTAAAATAAACTGGAATTTTAAAATTGATAGAGCTCTGAACACCCTGCCATAAACTCTTAGGTAATGAATGCTTCTTATAATAGCGATAGTCTTGATATACCGAAGGTTTTATAGTCCTCAAATATTCGAGAGATTCCAATACATTATCAACCAATATGTTCTTATGTGACAGAAATTCTTCATACTGATTTTCTGAATCTTCTTGGTCAACAATATCTTCAAAAGAACTTTCCATTTCTTCTAATCGATTTACTATAAATGAACTGGGGTTTTCCGTATCAAAATAGCTCTGACCATATTTTACTATAAAGTACTGCTGCCCTCGATCGAATTTATTCAGATTTTCTTTTAGAAATTTTACACTGACCTTTTCTTTATTAAACCAAATATTTAAGAATTGAAAAACTTTTTGAGCATAAATAGGCTCTATATCGGTAATACTTGGGTTTGTCCTTGTGTATTTTGTCACTAGATTTACTATTGTGGGACTACTATAAAAATTCTTTAAAACAAATGTACTAAAATCATCAATTGCCGAAAACGGAAACCTTTGAAAGCTTATTAGACAAAAGGGTATAATAACTAATAGTGCAACTCTACTTTTACTAAAACAAGATCACAAAATCACTTTAATTTTATTTTAAGGTATAAACCCGATTTCTCGTAGGTCAATGATAGCAGGGCTTCCGAGAGAAGTTTGAGCATATGTTTTAGCTCAATAAAAAAAGCCTTGAATATCTGTTTGATAATCAAGACTTTAAATATCGTAAAAAGTGGTCCCACTTGGGCTCGAACCAAGGACCACCTGATTATGAGTCAGGTGCTCTAACCAACTGAGCTATGGGACCCAATTAGGCTGCAATATTAATACTTATTTTCAAAGGTTGCAAGAAATTTAATCCTTTATCTCTTGACATAACTCAATCAAAACACCATTTGTAGATTTAGGATGTAAAAAAGCAACTAACTTATTATCTGCTCCTTTTTTAGGAGTTTCATTAAGTACTTTAAAACCTTCTTCTGTTAAACGTTTAATTTCAGAAACAATATCATCTACAGCAAATGCAATATGGTGAACTCCTTCACCTTTTTTAGCAATAAATTTCGCAATAGGACTATCTTCACTTGTAGCTTCTAGCAGTTCAATTTTATTAGGACCTATTTTAAAAAAAGACGTTTTTACACCTTCACTTTCAACAGCTTCAGTTTTATAATGTGACCCTCCAAAAAGACTTTTAAATATTACATTTGATTTTTTTATGTCTTTTACAGCAATTCCAATATGCTCTATTTTATCCATCATATTACAAATTTAATTTAAATCGCTATAGTTTTAAAGCATTAACGCACTAAATATCTTATTTTTGCAGTATGGAAAGTAATCGGCAAAAAAAAATAGCTTCTGTTTTGCAGCGTGATTTAGTAGAAGTACTTCAAGGTGCTGCATCTCAAGGAGGTATGCGAAATATTATTATATCTGTAACTAAAGTAAAGGTTACAGTAGATTTATCGATTGCAAAAGTATACTTAAGTATTTTTCCTATTAATGAGGGAAAAACCCTTTTAGAAGGAATCCGTTCTAATTCACCATTAATAAAACATGAATTAGCACAACGCACAAGACATCAACTACGTAGAATGCCAGAATTAGAATTTTTTATTGACGATTCACTAGAATATATTGACAACATAGATCGTTCTTTAAAAGGTTTAGACAATCCTATTAGTAACCCTGATTTACTTGATAAAAGAAAAAAATCATAATCAATTTTTAAAAATATGTGTTCTAAACTGAAACTTGTTTTTATGTCCACAATCAAGATATGAACGTTTCATTTTATATAGCGAAACGTTATTTACTGTCTAAAAGTAGTAATAATGCAATTAATATTATTACTAAAATTGCAGCTTTCGGCATTATAATAGGTGCTACAGCACTTTTTGTGGTACTTTCTGGTTTTGCAGGTTTGAAAGATTTAACCATACAATATACTTCTTTTGCTGATCCAGATTTAAAAGTAATTACCTCCAAAGGCAAAAGCTTTGAGTTGACAAAAGAAGATCTTACTAAAATCAAATCTATAGATGGTATTTCATCATATTCTCAAATTATAGAAGAGCGTTTTGTACTTAGGCATGGAGAAAAAACCCGAATAGTTTCTATAAAAGGTGTTGATGAAAATTACCCTCAAAGTACTATTGATAGTATATTAAATGAAGGTAATTGGATGACTCCAAACACCGACCAAATTGTTTCAGGTTCTGGAGTCGTATATGATTTAGACCTCAGTTTATTCAACTTTGATAACGCTTTAAAAATATTAGCTGTAAAACCAGGAAAAGGACAAGTCACTTCAGAAAAATCTATCTACACGGCTTTAAGCACAAACAACGTTGGGAGCTTTAGTATTAATGAAGATATAAATAGCTCAACCGTTTATGCCAATATAGAAACACTTCAGTATTTATTAAACTACAAAGACAATCAAATTACGGCAATAGAGTTTCAACTCATCAACCCTGAACGTATAGAAACGATTAGAAATGAATTACAGGCCATTTTTAAAGATAAAGCCCTTATAAAAAGTAGAATTCAACTTAATGATGCCTTATATAAAATGCTAAACACAGAAAATTTAGCAGTATACCTCATATTCACGCTTGTTTTAATCATTGCGCTTTTTAATGTTGTAGGTTCAATTGTAATGATGATTTTAGATAAAAAGAAAAACATACAAACGCTTTTCAATCTTGGAGTCACTATAAAAAATATCCGTCGTATATTCTTTTTACAAGGCGTTTTAATGACACTTATAGGAGGAACATTTGGTTTATTTTTAGGTTGGTTGGTTATATTTTTACAAGGTCAATTCTCATTAGTTGACCTTATAGAGGGTATTCCTTACCCTGTTGTTATACTCCCTATTAATTTTATAGTTGTATTTCTAACTATTTCTACACTAGGCATATTAGCCTCAAAAATAGCATCTACTAGAATCACTAAACGTTTAATTTCATAAGTATTTTGGGCGTGTCTCTATCTCAATAATTGTTGAGATAGTGTCGGGCTTTCAGGAGTCGCTCTCAAAACACAGTTTTGAGGAGCTTCAACAAATCCCTCACGCAACAGTCTCAATAAAATTATATAAACTGGTAATCAGAAAATTGTTCTAACACCTCATCAAAAGCAGCAAATACATCTTTTGAATGGTCGCTAGTCACCATTTTCATTCGGTATTCTTTAAAATGAGGAATGCCTTTAAAGTAATTTGTATAATGACGTCGAGTTTCAAAAACACCTAAAATTTCTCCTTTCCAATCAATAGCCATTTGCAAGTGTCTTCTAGCCGCTTCAACACGTTCAGCTAAAGAAATTGGTTTCAAGTATTCTCCAGTATTAAAAAAGTGTTTTACTTGTTTAAAAAACCAAGGATTACCTATAGTGGCACGACCAATCATGGCACCATCTAGTCCATAACTATCACGCATTTCCACAGCCTTTTCTGGTGAATCAACATCACCATTACCAAATACAGGAATATACATTCTAGAATTATTTTTCACCTCTGCAATGGGCTTCCAATCTGCTTCACCTTTATACATTTGAGCACGTGTACGCCCGTGAATAGCAATTGCTTTACAACCTACGTCTTGTAAGCGTTCTGCAACTTCAACAATTTTAATAGAATTATGATCCCAGCCTAGTCGGGTTTTAACTGTAATAGGTAAATCAGTACGCTGTACCATTTCTCTAGTCAGCTTCACCATTAAATCAATATCTTTCAATATCCCTGCTCCTGCTCCTTTACTCACTACTTTTTTAACAGGACAGCCAAAATTAATATCTATAATATCTGGTTTTGATTTTTCGACAATATCTATAGTTTGTAACATACTGTCAAGGTTAGCTCCAAAAATTTGAATGCCTACAGGGCGTTCTTTTTCATAAATATCAAGCTTCATTGTGCTTTTTGCAGCATCACGAATCAAACCTTCACTTGAAATAAATTCGGTATATACTACATCTGCGCCTTGCTCTTTACACAAGGCTCTAAATGGTGGATCACTAACATCTTCCATTGGTGCAAGTAACAAAGGAAAATCAGGAAGTTCTATTTCATCTATTTTTACCAAAGCTTATTTTTTTGGCAAAATTACATCTTTTTAGTGACTCTTAAATAAATTGAAAAGTTGGAAAGCTTAATTACTACGTTGTAAACGATTTTTCTCTTCTAGCTCTTTTCTTCGCTCATTAGTTTTCAGTTTGGTATTTCCAAATTTATATCGAAATCCTAATTTAATGTAACGATTGTCTAGATCACTAAAAGTGGAATTGTTTTGGTTTAAAAACTGAATTGATGCGTTTTCATCTTGTTCATTAAATATGTCTTCAATACTTACAGAGACAACTCCTTTTTCTCTAAATATAGATTTACTAATTGAAAAGCTTGAAAATAATCGGTTTTCAAGAATTTGAAAACCTTGAAGGTTTCTAGAAACATAAGTTAATGATAAACTAGTTTTTAAACTGTTATCTTTTAAAAATGCGAATGTATTGTCAATCTGTGAAAAAACAGTCCATCGATCTTGTCGAACAAGATTATTGTTAACAAATAATTCGTCTTCAATATTATAAATAGAATTATAAAAATAGAAATTCCAACGATTGCCTATATCATAAAATAATTGAAAATCTAAACCATAATCACGAGTACTCCCTAAATTAGTTGGTGTAAAAGTAATT
>CAZECB010000038.1:0-9677 GCA_964510745.1 uncultured Flavobacteriaceae bacterium
TGTCCATGTGCGCCACCAGCTAATTCTACATTTAAAGCAGAACTTAAGTTACTGAAGCTTCCACTTGATATTAATTGGTTTCCTTTTAATTCAAATTGGATATTTCCAAACCCTTCACTTGTTGTTAATGGAATTTCATTTCTAGCATCTAAATTTGTTGCTAAATACGCTTGTGCTAAAGGCATTAATTGCCCTCTTAATTCTCCACCTCTAAATACTTCACTATGAATATTAGTATAAATTCCTCTTGCAAATAAGGCATCTACAAAACTCTCTGGCGTTACACCTCGAGCCACAATTACACCTGATTCATCTAAATTGAATGTGTTATTTTCTGGTAAGAAAACACCATTATTAGCATCATCTGGCGTTGTATTTAATAAGATAGTTACTGGACCATTAGTACCAGCTATTCCTGTATGTAAATGAATACCTCCAGCTAAATCTGTTGCCAAGTCACCTTGTAAACCATTATAAGATCCTGATACTACTAATTGATTAGCGCCACTATCATAACTCACTAATAATCTACCATTAGCTGTTGTATTTACTGCTGCTGGCACTTCTTGTATTCCTGCTAGTTGTACTCTAAATGCTGCGTTAGTTAATGGCGCAATCTGACCTCTTAACTCTCCTCCTCTATTTGCCTGACTATGAATATTTACATAATTTCCTTGACTTAGTAATAAATCAACTTGAGCATCACTAAGTTCGAATGTATTTTGAGATGCTATAAAAACACCACTTCTATTATCGTCTCCAGCTTTAATATTTAAAAGAATTGAAATTGCTCCATTTCGTCCTGCTACTGCATCGTGAATATGAGCACCTCCAGCTAAATCAACCGCAATATCACCTTCTAATCCTGAAAAAGATCCAGATACTGTTAATGTATTTCCTTGTAAATCAAATACAATATTTCCATTTGAATTAGCAACTATAGACGGAACTTCATTAGCTCCAGACATATTTGCTAGTAATGACGCATCAGATACCGGTAATATCTGACCTCTTAACTCGCCACCTAAATTAGCTTGACTATGAATATTAATATATAATGAACGTGCTTGTAATAAACCTACTTGCGCATCTGTTAATCTAGATACATTTACAAAACTTCCATTTCTATTAGTACTGTCTGTAGTAATATCTAATAATAATGCTGGTCCCTGGGGAGTAGTTGATCCTGAAGTACCAGAGATTGGGCCATTGGTTCCTGCTAATCCTTCATGAATATGACCACCGCCTGCTAATTGAGTCGCTAAATCACCTTCTAACTCTGAAAATGAACCTACAACTATTAAAGTATTTCCAATTAATTGAACTCTTGCAGATCCAAAAGCTCTTGTTGTTATTGCAGGATTTTCTTGTGTTCCTGTTAATGTAGCTTGAAAAGTTTCTTCACGTAATCTTTGAAAAGGTTGTAAATTTTGATTTTCTCTTTCTTGAAGAACTAAATTTTCAAAAGTAACATCTTGACTAACTGCTTTTTGAGTATTAGAGAAACTCAAAAACAGTGTCAGAAGTAATAATTTTAATGGAATTTTGATTTGCTTTAAGCATTCATTGTAATTTTCTTTCATAACTATTTTTATTGTTTAATATTTTTTCCAAACTAAATAGATTATGATTCTTCATAATATAACACTACTACAAAAAATATTTGCAAGAGTAATAAATTATAAAGCTTTAGTAAATAATAGACTTGGGACGCTTACTAAATTTCTAAATTAAATTGACAAATATTTTAGGTATTTTTCTTTAACACTTCACTTACACAATTGTTAGCTATTGAGTTTTAACTTTTTTTAATAAATAAAAAAATTAATCACTTAAAGATTTTATTAATTTAATTCGATGACAAAACAACTTATTTACTAGCATTTCACTAAAAAAAGTAATGTGAAAAGGAATTTTTGAGCTTAAAAGTGAAGAATCATTAAAGCAAATGTTTATTTATCAGCTATTATAAATATTTCATTTAGAATAATTTCATAAAGACTAAAAATGAGAGTTTAGCCATAATACATATTTCAATAATTATTGAAAGTTTAAAAAATCACTAAACTTGGACTAGTAGGAAAACAAGCTTCAGACAATCAAAAAGTGAGTTGGGTGCATGAAATAGATTTTGCAAGGGTTATTAATTTCATTTTAGATCATGATCACTTAAATGGTTCAATTAACATTTGTATCCCTAAACCAAATACAAATTATACTTTAATGAAAACCTTAAGGAAAGTGATGAAAATACCCTTTGGCATTTCACAACCAAAAATACTGTTAAAAATGGGCGCAAAAATTATAGGTACAGAAGTTGAGTTGATATTAAAAATAGAAACGTAATTCCAGGCCGGTTAAACTATCTTGGGTTTAAATTTAAATTCACTTCTATAAAAATGCTTTAATAGATTTAATGTAGAACATAAATTAATTTATTCTCAATTCCTTGGAGAAAAAAATCAATATCCATACCTTGCTCAGATTTATGTTTTTACAAACATTTTATTTTCAGTAATTTTGCATTTAATTAATAGTAACACCCTATAATGTCACATACTATAGACCCAAACAAATGGATTGATTTATATTCAGATTATTTGTTTAATTATACCATCACTAGAGTTAAGGATTCTGAAACAGCTCAAGACTTAGTTCAAGAAACATTTTTTGCCGGTTTAAAATCCATGAAAAATTTTAAAGGAGAAGCAAGTGAGCGCACTTGGCTAGTTTCTATTTTAAAACGAAAAATAATAGATCATTACAGAAAAATAAATTCCAAGAAAGGGCAAGCTGAAGTTAGAGTTAATTTTAGTGGAGGTGATGATAATGATGGTGATTGGTTAGAACAACGTGTTGCTGACCCTTATGACAAAACAGCTGAAGATAATCTAGAGAACAATGAATTGGGATTAGCTATACACAGTTGTATAAATAAACTTCCCGAAAAACAAGCACTGGTTTTTAAAATGAAAACATTAGAGGGTTATGATACAGAAACTATTTGTAATGATTTAGATATTACTGCGTCTAACCTTTGGGTGATTATCCATAGAGCCAGGACGGCTATGGCTAGTTGCATGGAAAAAAATTGGTTTTAAAAATGAATAAAAAATTACAATTAGAGTGTACTAACGCAAATCATATTTGCGATAAAAATCAATATAAAGAGGCAACTTTATTGGAAAAAATTAAGTTATCCTTTCATTTATTACATTGTAAAGCGTGCAGAACATATACTAAAGGAAATAATGCTTTAACAAAATTGACAAATAACTCTAAAGTAGCATCTATGCCATCTGCTAGTAAACAGAGTTTAAAAAATAGCTTAGCTCAAGAAATGGCTAAACAAAGATAAGAGTCATTTTTTTGCATTGTGATAATTATCAACTTCTTTCTTAATACATTGATTTACAACTCCTTAAATTAACTGTTATTTTACCTTGTAAATTGTGTTTAAATTTAATTATTATTTGTAATGACTCAAAAATTTCTCCGTCTAAGCAGTATAAATATTCATAAATATCTATTATACTTACATAGACGTCAGTTATCAAAAAAGTAAAATATTTATGACAAAGAATTTAGTTAAAATAAAATGAGCATATTTAAGATTTTAAATTGTGAGGGAGCAAAACATCTTTGTGATAAAAACCAATACAAAGAAGCATCTTTTTTAGAAAAGATTAACCTTTCTATAAACTTAATATTTTGTAAGTCTTGTAGAGACTATACTAAAAAAAATAATATTTTAACAAAATTGATAACTAATTCTTCTAAAGCAGCATCCATGCCAGCTACTAATAAGCAAAGTTTAAAAGATAGATTAGCTGAAGAAATAGCTAAGCAAAATCAAAATTAGCCATAGTATAGAAATACTTTCTACAATGAAAGAACTATAATATTGTTTTTGATTTACCTTACTACAAAACAATAAAACCCCAGTAATTAATACGACACTTAAAAGTATTAATTCTTGGGGTTTTGTATTTATAGTTTTAAAAAACTCTATGCAGTAAAGTACAATTAAAAATACACCTCCAATAAACTTAGTTAACTTTACCCCTATTTGCTGTGGGATAGTAGATAACTTAATACTATCAAACTGCACATCTCTAATTTCAAACGGAAGCATTATCACTAAAACATATAAATACCGTTGTAAAGCCGTCAAAATAACATCTGTCGTTATAATATAATTTTCATTAATCAGCGGTATAATTACTGTAACATTTGACCAAACAAAAGCAATCACATAAATTTTTAATCCACTTATTGCTCTCAAGTTTTTACTTTCATCTAAAAAAATAGTTTTTGGCAAAAAAGGGATTGCATATAAAAATGTAATAACTCCCATTATTGATAAAGCTATTATTGCATTATATGATAATTTAAAGGAAAAATAACACAAGGCTAAAAAGCTCAAAAAAGAAAATATTTGAATCTGTTTTAACCAATTTGATAATGCCTTATGGTGAAACTTTGCTAAGCCAAAATATTTCACAAAATTATACCCAGTAATTGTTGCAAAAAAAACAAATAATATGAGCTGATAATTAAAACTTAAATTGAATTCAATAAAAGTAATACAAACCAAACTACAAACCGCTAAAGCAACATGTATATTGCTATTTATATAAAAATTAAAGATGCGATTTAATAATGGCATTTTACAAAAATACACAATCTGTTAATAACCTTTTTCTTTGGTTAAGAACTTTCATTATTCGCATAATAAATCCGCTAATATTTATGTAATTTTGCGTATCAAATTCAATACAAAAAGGAATGAATACAGATTCTTTCGCATTACGTCATATTGGACCTCGTGAAGAGGACCATAAAAGCATGCTTCAAACTATAGGAGCGAGTAATTTAGATCAACTTATTGATGAAACCATACCACAACAAATTAGATTATCTAAAGGTCTAAATCTAGATGATCCTATGAGTGAACAAGAGTATTTAAATCATATTTATGAGTTATCTCAAAAAAATAAAGTATTCAAATCTTATATTGGACTAGGATATCATCCTTCAAATCTTCCTGCGGTTATTCAGAGAAATATTTTAGAAAACCCAGGCTGGTATACTGCTTATACACCTTATCAAGCAGAAATAGCTCAAGGACGTTTAGAAGCATTACTAAATTTTCAAACTATGGTTACCGACCTTACTGGTATGGAATTAGCCAATGCTTCTCTTTTAGATGAAAGTACAGCCGCTGCTGAAGCAATGACTTTATTATTTGCTGTAAGAGAAAGACAACAGAAAAAAGATAACGTGGCTAAGTTTTTTGTTTCAGATGAAATATTACCACAAACACTATCATTATTACAAACAAGGGCTATCCCTTTACACATAGAATTGGTTATTGGCAACGCAGAAACATTTGATTTCTCTTCAGAGTTTTATGGCGCATTGTTACAATACCCAGGAAAATCAGGACAAGTAAATGATATTTCAAATTTCATTTTAAAAGCTAAAGAAGCCCAAATTAAAGTTGCAGTTGCAGCAGATATACTAAGCTTAGTAAAATTGGAAGCACCAGGTAAATTTGGTGCAGATGTTGTTGTTGGAACCACACAACGATTCGGTATACCGATGGGTTATGGAGGTCCACATGCAGCATATTTTGCAACTAAAGAAGTTTACAAAAGAAACATTCCAGGTCGTATTATTGGTGTTACTAAAGACACCAATGGCAACAGAGCTTTAAGGATGGCTTTGCAAACTCGAGAACAACATATTAAACGTGACAAAGCGACTTCTAATATTTGTACTGCTCAAGTACTATTAGCTGTTATGGCTGGAATGTATGCTGTATACCATGGTCCTAAAGGCTTAGAGTATATTGCAAACAAAGTTCACAACACAACAACAACATTAACAAACACTTTAGAGCAGTTAGGATTATATCAAGTAAATGATTCCTATTTTGATACCATTCAAATAAAAACAAATGCTTCAAAAGTAAAAGCTATTGCAGAGGCAAATGATGTGAATTTTTATTACCCTGATGCAGAAACGATTTCTATATCAATCAATGAAACTACATCCTTAAAAGACATCAATCAAATTGTTTCTGTATTTGCTGAAGCAATTTCAAAAAAAACGATTATAATTTCAGAAATTACTACTACTGATGTTATTAATTCTGCTGTAAAAAGAACATCACCGTTTTTAGATAATGTAGTATTTAACACGTATCATTCTGAAACAGAATTAATGCGTTACATTAAATCTTTAGAACGAAAAGATTTAGCCTTAAATCACTCTATGATCTCTTTAGGCTCATGTACAATGAAGTTAAATGCAGCAGCAGAAATGTTACCATTAAGTTGGGCTAATTGGGGAAATATTCACCCATTTGCACCACTTAATCAAGTTGAAGGCTATCAATTTGTAATGCAAAAATTAGCAGATCAATTAACTGAAATTACAGGATTTGCAGGCACTTCTTTACAGCCCAACTCAGGAGCACAAGGTGAGTTTGCTGGATTAATGGTAATTAAAGCTTACCACGAATCACGCAATGAGAATCACAGAAATATCTGTTTAATTCCTTCATCTGCTCATGGCACAAATCCTGCAAGTGCAGTTATGGCAGGAATGAAAGTAGTTGTCACAAAATCTACTGCAGAAGGAAATATAGATGTTGATGATTTACGTGAAAAAGCACTATTACATAAAGATAATTTAGCTGCCTTAATGGTAACATATCCTTCAACACATGGAGTATTTGAATCTGCTATTAAAGAGATTACTCAAATTATTCATGATAATGGCGGTCAAGTATATATGGACGGAGCTAATATGAATGCTCAAGTTGGATTAACCAATCCAGGAAATATAGGCGCAGATGTATGCCATTTAAATCTACATAAAACATTTGCTATTCCTCACGGAGGTGGCGGTCCAGGAGTTGGACCTATTTGTGTTGCTAAACAATTGACACCTTTCTTACCTGGAAATCCAATTATAAAAGTTGGTGGGAATCAATCCATTACAGCTATATCTGCTGCCCCTTACGGATCAGCTTTGGCATGTTTAATTTCTTACGGTTATATTTCTATGCTAGGAGCTAACGGATTAACAGATTCTACAAAAATTGCAATTTTAAACGCTAATTATATTAAAGAACGTTTATCTGGTCATTATGACGTATTATATTCTGGAGAACAAGGTCGTGCAGCTCATGAAATGATTATTGATTGTAGGCCCTATAAAGAAAATGGTATTGAAGTAACTGATATAGCTAAGCGATTAATGGATTATGGATTTCATGCGCCAACGGTATCATTTCCTGTTGCAGGAACACTTATGATTGAACCTACAGAAAGTGAATCAAAAGCAGAGTTAGACCGTTTTTGCGATGCTATGATTTCTATTAGAAAAGAAATTGAAACTATATCAAAAGAAGATACTAATAATGTATTAAAAAACTCGCCACATACTATAGCTATGATTACAGCCGATGACTGGGTGTATCCTTATACACGTCAAAAGGCTGCATTTCCATTAGATTATGTAAATGACAATAAATTTTGGCCTTCTGTAAGACGTGTAGATGATGCTTATGGTGATAGAAATTTAATATGTACTTGTGCCCCAATTGAAGATTATATGGAAGCATAATCACAACACTAAGTTAATTATAAAAAAGCATCTTAATTATGAAGTGCTTTTTTACATTAGTCAATATTTTAATTGATTATTTATCACATTCATAAAAATTATGAGTTAATTTATTAAAAAAAGTAATTATACACTTATATTGTCTAGCTTAGCAAGCATTATTTAAAACAAAATTCATGTCCATCAAAATAACAGGAACGGGGTCTTACATTCCTGGTTTAATAGAAAAAAACGAGGATTTTCATCAACATGAATTTCTAAATAATGATGGATCTTCAATAAATTCTACAAATCAAGTTATTGTTGAAAAATTTCAAGCCATTACAGGAATAGAAGAAAGACGTTATGTAACGGATAATTTAGTAACTTCTGATATTGCATTTTATTCAGCTACAAAAGCAATAAAAAATGCCAAAATAAATCCAGAAGAGTTAGACTATATTATTGTAGCTCATAATTATGGAGACGTAAAACATGGTACAAAACAAAGTGATACTGTCCCAAGTATTGCATCTAGAGTAAAACACTTGTTAAAAATAAAGAACCCTAAATGTGTGGGCTATGATCTTTTGTTTGGTTGCCCTGGATGGATTGAAGGACTTATACAAGCAAACGCATTTATAAAATCTGGAATTGCTAAAAAATGTTTAATAATAGGCGCTGAGACATTATCACGAGTCGTTGATAAGCATGATCGAGACTCAATGATATATAGCGATGGTTCTGGAGCAGTAGTTTTAGAAACAAGTAATGAAGATGGTGGTATTATAGAACATGAAACTCTAACCTGTGCTTTTGACGAAGCCCATTTTATTTATTTTGGAAAAACCAACAATCAAGAAATTGTTGACAATCTCAGATATATAAAAATGTATGGTAGAAAAATTTATGAATTTGCATTAACCAATGTTCCTAAAGCCATGAAATCTTGTCTTGATAAAAGTGGTATTCATATTAGTAAAGTAAAAAAGATATTAATACATCAAGCCAATGAAAAAATGGATGAAGCCATTATTCAACGTTTTTATAAATTATATGATATGGAAATACCTAAAAACATTATGCCCATGTCAATTGATAAACTAGGAAATTCTAGTGTTGCAACAGTTCCTACTTTATATAATTTGATATTAAACGAGCAAATAGAAAATCAACAAATAAACAAAGGAGACATTATTATATTTGCAAGTGTAGGTGCTGGCATGAATATTAATGCTATTGTTTATAAACAATAAAAAACACCTACTTTCGTGAAAAATACTATGTATGAAGGTCAGTTTCCACATAAGCGATATAAATATACATTTCAGTTTTTAGAAACTCATATTTCTAAAACATCTAAAATTTTAGATTTAGGAGTTAAAAATCCGTTTACAGAACTAATGTTAGGGCATGGTTATACTGTAGAGAATACCAAAGGTGAAGATTTAGATTTAGATACTTCAACTATAGAACAGTCAAACGCAAATGTGATCACAGCATTTGAAATTTTTGAACATTTACTCTCACCATTTACCGTTTTAAAATCTATTAAAGCAAATAGATTAGTAGCCAGTGTTCCTCTTAAATTATGGTTTTCTTCAGCCTACAGAAGTAAAACAGACAAATGGGATAGGCATTATCACGAATTTGAGGATTGGCAATTTAATTGGTTATTAGAAAAAGCAGGGTGGAAAATCATTGCAACAGAAAAATGGACTAATCCAACTAAAAAAATAGGAGTCCGCCCTATTTTAAGATGGTTTACTCCGCGTTATTATATCGTTTATGCTGAAAGAATCACTAAATAACATTTCTATAAATATTTGGAATTTGGGGTTTTTATATTGAAATTTCAAAAATGAATATATACATTGTCATACCAGCACATAATGAAGAAGATTTTATAAAACTTACTTTAGAATCTTTAATAACTCAAACTTTACTCCCTAAAAAAGTAGTTATTGTTAATGATAATTCTACAGATAACACCCAATACATTGTTGAAACATTTACAAAAAGACATTCTTGGATTACTTTGGTGAATTCTAATTCTTCAG
>CAZECB010000038.1:9687-10226 GCA_964510745.1 uncultured Flavobacteriaceae bacterium
TATAAAGGATATGATACTTTAGATGATAATTATGATGTTATATGTAAGTTTGATGCTGATCTTATTTTTCCTAATAACTATTTAGAAATTTTAACATCCCATTTCAAAAGTAATTCTAAGCTTGGAATGGCTGCTGGATTTTGTTATGTCGAAAAGAATAACAATTGGGTCATTGAAGGTTTAACTAATACAGATCATATTCGTGGCGCATTAAAAGCGTATCGAAAAGATTGTTTTTTACAAATAGGAAAACTAAAACGTTCCATGGGTTGGGACACTGTTGATGAATTATTAGCGCAATACTATAACTGGGAAATAAAAACTGATGCGTCGATTCACCCCCTAAAATCTATCCATCAATTTAAAACAACTCAACAAGCAACGGCTGCCTACGATTCTTTTTTAAAAGTAGCGGCTAATCCTGATAATTATCATCAAACAGAAGGTACGGTTGAGGAAATCACAAAATATGGTTTTGCTATTGGTGAACGAGGACATTATACGACCTCAGATAATGATGACAAGGAAATAACTAAAGA
>CAZECB010000039.1:0-10143 GCA_964510745.1 uncultured Flavobacteriaceae bacterium
AACGATAACTAAAGAAGAAGATGCACTAGTTAAATCAAAAGAAGTAACCGTGACGGCTTGGTATACACCACAAATACCAGTAAATCAAGGCCCAGGAGAATATTGGGGGCTTCCAGGTTTAATTTTAGAAGTTAGTGAAGGAGACACTACTATTTTATGTTCTAAAATAGTGCTTAATCCAGGAGAAAAAGAAGATATAAAAGCACCATCAAAAGGGAAGAAAGTAACTAAAGCTGAATACACTAAAATTATAAACACAAAAATGATTGAGATGCGAGAAAATTTTAGAGCTCGTGGTCGTGGTGGTCGTGGTCGTGGATTTAGAGGTGGTAACTAAAACAAATCAAAAAAAACGAACTAATCAAAACACAAAAATGAAACAACTATTAACTACTATTTTATTATTAGTAGTAGGAACCACTTTTGCTCAAATTAAAATGGAAGGTACTGTTAAAGACAGTACTGGTATAGCATTAGAATTTGCAAATGTGATTGCTATTAATAAAGAAACTAAAGGCTTAGAATCCTTTGGAACTACAAATGAAAAAGGATATTACAAATTAAACCTGCAAAAAAACACGGCATATAATATTCAGGTAAGTTATGTAGGGTTAAAATCAATTAACGAAGATTTTACAACAAAAGAAGTTGAAATAAAAAGAGATTTTACCTTATTCGATGATAACACTTTAGATGCTGTTGAGTTAGTCTACGAGCTACCTGTAACCATTAGCGGTGATACTATAACCTATAATGCAGATTCTTTTAAAAAACCTACAGATCGAAAATTAGGTGATTTGCTGCAAAATTTACCTGGTGTTGAGGTTAATGACGCTGGAGAAGTTGAAGTAGAAGGGAAAGCAGTAAGAAAATTGATGGTAGATGGAAAAGATTTTTTTGATGGCGATACTAAATTAGGTACAAAAAGTATCCCTTCTGATGCAGTAGATAAAGTAGAAGTACTGAAAAACTTTGCTGAGGTGGGACAATTGAGAGGTGTACAAGATAATTCAGATAATATTGCTTTAAATATTAAACTAAAAGATGGTAAGAAAAACTTTTGGTTTGGGGATATCACAGCGGGAGGTGGTGCATCAGATGATGATGGTTTATTTTTGTTTCAACCAAAATTATTTTATTACAGCCCCAAATATAGCATTAATGTTATTGGCGATATTAATAATATAGGCGAAGTAGTTTTAACACGCCGAGATCTAGCAGGTTTTGGAGGTGGTTTTAGAGCTCCTAGTGCTAATAGTGGTACCAATATTAATTTAGGGAATAACGGTATTGGATTTTTAGCAGTGCAAAATAATAATGCACTTGATGTTAATACAAGATTGGCTGCAACTAATTTTAGTTACTCACCAAATAAAGCATTAGACTTAAGTGGATTTGCAATTTTTTCTGGAAGTAGAGTGGATACAAGAGAGGTGAGTTCATCGCAATTTGTACAATTTGAGGATAACCCAAATACGCCAATAGATGAATCATTACTAACTCCACCAGATGAAGATACAGAAAGTAATACACGTCAGCGTTCAGATATAGGCTTGTTTAAATTTGGAGCAAAATATAAGCCTAATTTTAATAATCAATTGGAGTATGATGTACAGGCTAGAGTGAATGACAACTCTCAAGATCAATTATTTGCATCTTCAGTCACAGGAAACACAAACGAATTTGAAGAAGCAACACCGTTTAGTTTGATTCAAGCTTTAAATTACTATTATACGCTAAATGAAAATAATATTTTTGCGTTTTCAGGGCAATATTTAATACAAGATGAAGATCCATTATATAATGCATTATTAGAGAATGATCCTACTAATAATAATAACCCTATTGACCCAACGGATGGTCTTGACGATCCAGATGCATTTGATGATACAGCTAATGGTTTAGGGTTAAACGGAACATTAGCAAATTATAATATTTCACAAGAACGTCGTGTAAAAACAAATCAATTAGATGCAAAATTAGATTATTGGAATGTATTAAATGATAAGAGTAATATTAATTTTACATTAGGTGTGATTTCAAGTCAACAAGATTTAGATTCTGAGTTTTTTCAAAGCTTAGGATTAACGCTTAATGATCCAAGATTTGACCCTACACCAACTATAAATGATGGATTAGATACTAACGATATCGAGTATAATTTTACAGATTTATATTTGGGTGCTCATTACCAATTAAAAACTGGGATTTTTACATTAACGCCAGGATTTAAATTACATTCTTATAACGTCAATAATAGACAATTTGGAGAAGAATTTGATGATGATTTCTTTAGAATTTTACCAGATTTTACTGCTAGAATTCAATTGAAAAAAAGTGAAAGTATTCGGCTGAGATATGACGTGCGTACTCAATTTAATGATGTAAATCAATTTGCAAGAGGCTTAGTGGTTAATAATTTTAATTCAATATTTATTGGAAACCCAGAATTAGAAAATGCCTTGTCTCATAATGTCAATTTAAATTATTCGAGTTTCAATTTATTTAATTATACTAATGTATTTGGTGTAATTAATTATACAAAAAGTATAGATCAAATACAGAGTCAAACCGATTTTTCGAGTGTAGTGCGTACACGTACACCATTTAATTCTACTATAGATAATGAGTCTGTAACTGCGTTTGGAAGTTACCAACGTACCATTAAAAAAGTACAAGCAACACTTAGAGGTAATTTTAGTTATAATCGATTTAGTCAGTTAATTCAAGGCCAGCCATCTACCAATGAAAGCTATAATCAAAGCTATACTGGCCGATTACGAACTAATTTTAGAACAGCGCCTAACGTACAATTGGGTTATACTTATTCTATTACAGATAATAATCAAGGAGGACGTCGTAGTCAATTTAGAACGAATGCACCATCAATACAGTTTGATGCTTATATCTGGAAATCATTAACATTTCGTACTAATTATAGTTATAATAGACAGTCAAGTGATATCTCTCCATCGCAATCATTTCAGATATGGGATGCCACTTTAGGCTATAGGAAAAATGCAGATTCAAAATGGGAATATGAGATAAAAGGGACTAATTTATTAGGTATAGATTCTAGAGTTAACAATAATGCTTCTAATGTTGCTGTGTTTAGTTCGGAAACATTTATACAGCCAAGGTACCTTACGTTTAGAGTGCGATATCAATTGTAATTATATGTTAATGCTCTAATTTTCAATTTAATAATAATTTATTAATTGACTATATTTGTTAAATCAAGTAAGTTATATAACACGATTATTATGAAATCACTCTTTTTGAAATTAAATATTTTAATATTTACATTTTTATTGTCTAATAATATTGATAATAAAAATATTGGAAATACTACTAGAATTCAAGATTTTCAAGGCAAAGCTTACTATGTATCTAAATCTAGTTTAAATCTTGGTAATTGGGGGGCAACTATGAGTCAAGAGCAAAAGAAACAAGTTCAGGCACGATTAAAAAACAGGTTAGAAAAAACTTTTATTTTGACTTTTAATAGAGAAGAGTCCATGTTTAAAGAAGATGAAAAACTAGATGCTATCTCTGGAGCAACAGACTCATGGGGTAAAAATTTTGCAGCTGGAGATCAATACAAAAATGTGGCGACAAATATACAAATACAAGATCAAGAGTTTTACGGTAAACAGTTTTTGGTGAAAGATGAGTTACAGCCTATGACTTGGAATATGGGTAGTGAAACAAAAAAAATAGGAAATTATACCTGTTTTAAAGCAACAACATCTATACCAGCATCTGATTTGGCTTGGTATTCTTTTTCTTGGGGTTCTTTAAGAAATAATAACGAGAATGACCCTGCTTCATCTGAAACATCTAAAGAAAAAGAGATAGAGATGACTGAGGTAGTAGCGTGGTATACACCGCAGATACCTGTAAAACATGGGCCTTCAGAATATTGGGGATTACCAGGATTAATACTTGAAGTTAATGCAGGTAATACTTCAATACAGTGTTCTAAATTGGTGTTAAATCCGGATGAAAAAACAGAAATTAAAGCCCCTAAAAGAGGAAAAGAAATCACAAAAAAAGATTATAAAACGACGATCATTAAAAAAATGAAAGAATTTAGAGATAATAGAGGAGGAAGACGAAGAGGTTAATAAACTTTATCAGATCACAAAAAAAAGAGATTCAATTTTGAATCTCTTTTTTTTGTTAAATACTATTAATAATAAAATTGAATACTGAAATAAATCGTATTTTCAGAAAATTAAATTAAACCAATTAAAAATGAACTATATATTTAAAATTTCGGCTATTGTAATATTATTTTTCGGAACGTTATTAAATGCACAACAAGTCAAAGATCCTATCATTGAAAATATAATTAAAGAGGCTAATGAAAATTCACAGTTAGAACGTTTAGGTCATGAACTACTTGATGTTATAGGGCCTCGATTAGTAGGAACGCCCCAAATGAAACAAGCTAATGATTGGGCAGTTTCAAAATATAAAGGCTGGGGTATTTCTGCAGAGAACCAAAAATGGGGAGAATGGCGTGGATGGGAACGTGGTATTACTCATATTGATATGGTATATCCACGTATTCAATCATTAGATGGCACACAATTAGCATGGAACCCAAGTACTGGAAGTAAAGGCGTAACTGCTGAGCTAGTAGTCTTGCCAGAGGTAAAGGATGAAGCTGATTTTAAACGTTGGTTAAAAACTATAAAGGGAAAATTAGTAATGATTTCTATGAAAGAGCCTACGGGGCGACCAGATTATAATTGGGAAGAGTTTGCTACTGAAGCTTCAATAGAAAAAATGAAGGAGGCACGGAGAGAACAAACTACAAAATGGAGAGAGAATATGCAGCGTACAGGTTATAATGGTAGAACTATTATTGCAGCTTTGGAAGATGCGGGTGCTTTAGGTATTGTATCTAGCCGTTGGTCAAGAGGTTTTGGGGTAAATAAAATATTTAGTGCTAGAACTAAAAAAATTCCAACGGTAGATTTAGAATTAGAAGATTACACGATGTTATACCGTATGGTGGAGTATGGAGATGAACCTAGAATTAAAATTGTAGCAGAATCTAAAGAGTTAGGAAAAGTACCTAATTTTAATACCATTGCAGAAATTAAAGGCACAGAGAAACCAGATGAATATGTGGTGTTATCTGCGCATTTTGATTCTTGGGATGGAGGTACTGGTGCTACTGATAACGGGACAGGAACTTTAGTGATGATGGAAGCGATGCGTATTTTAAAGAAAATGTATCCCAACCCAAAGCGTACTATTTTAGTTGGGCATTGGGGTAGTGAAGAACAAGGGCTGAATGGATCAAGAGCATTTGTTGAAGATCACCCAAAAATTGTTAAAAATATTCAAGCAGTGTTTAACCAAGACAATGGTACAGGGCGTGTGGTTAATATATCAGGGCAAGGATTTTTAAATGCATATGACTATATAGGGCGTTGGCTACAAGCGGTACCAAGAGAAATTACAGGAGAGATTGAAACTAACTTCCCAGGTTTTCCTGGAGGGGGAGGCTCAGATTATGCTTCGTTTTTAGCAGCAGGCGTTCCGGCGTTTAGTTTAAGTTCTTTAAGTTGGTCATATTGGGATTATACTTGGCACACTAATAGAGATACATATGACAAGATTATATTTGATGATGTTCGTAATAATGCGATTTTAACAGCTATTTTAGTTTATAAAGCAAGTGAAGATGAAAAAACATCTAGAGAAAAAATAAAAATGCCTATTAATCCTAGAACAGGTGAACCACGTACTTGGCCTTCTCCAAGATCACCAGAACGTGATGGAGGAGAATAAGTTTGAATTACTAAAATAAAAAGAGCTGCTTTAAGCAGCTCTTTTTATAAACTTTAATTTAAAGATTGAGTTGTTGTTTTAAAATAACTTAATATTAACTAAAATGAACAAAAATTTCTTCTTTATTTTTACTCTACTTATTTCCTGTAAACAAACGTATAAATCAGAAGAACCCATAAATTATGTTTATAGTGAAACTGTTACACTTGAGGATAATAATTTAATATCATTTGAGTTAGGTAAAAATATTGCATTATCTAATTCTGTGAATTTCCATGCATTAAATATCAATGAAACAGAATTAATTATGTTTTCAAATTCTTATACTCATTCTGTTTTAGCAATGGATGTATCAAATAGAAATTTGTTAAAGCAAATTGTATTAGAGTATGATGGAGAAAATGGAATTGGAGAACTTGATGATCAAAATAGTCTTATTTATTCAAAAAACGGAGAAATACTATCTTTTAATGGTAATTCTGGTTATTTCTATTATTTAGATAATAAAAGTAATATTGTACATAAAAAAAATTTATATGACTATGATTCAAAAGGTAGAATTTTATATCCATATATAAGTGAAACATCTTATATGATTAAATTAAACAATGATATATATATCCCTAGTTTTAATAAACTAAATCAAGATTTTTTTTTAGAAAACACAATTATGAAATATAGTTTGGTAGATAATAATCTATCAACTATAATGCAGTATCCTGAAATTTACAAAAAAGGTTTTTGGGGTGTAATATTTAAATATGCGCCTAAACTTACTACCAATAATAAAGATAAAATCCTTATAAGTTTCCCTATTGACCCTTATGTTTATGCACTATCAGAATCTGGTGAAATATTATCAAAAAATTACATCCCCTCTAAGCATATCAAAAGAATTGAACCAATGTATGACAATATAAGGTATACTTATAGTTCAAATAGGGATTGGGAAAAAGAGAAAATTTACAGCTTATCAAACTTTGAATATTCAGCATTACATTATGATGAATATAGAGACTTATATTACAGAATTGTTTTTATTAGAAAAAGTTTAGAAGACGTAAAAAGAGGAGAGGTAGTTCCTGATTTCTCCATAATAGTATTCAATGATAAACTTGAAAAAATTGGAGAAACAGAAGTTTTAGATGGTAAAAAATATGATTCAGCAAAAATGGTTATTTTAAAAGAAGGTTTAGCTATTGTAAGATTAGATTTATATAAAGAGAATGATTCAGAGTTATCATTCAGTGTTTTCAAAATAAGTGAGAATAGATGAAAAAAGATATTATGCGTAATGATAATAATTTCAAGTACAAAAGTAAAATTTTCATCTATAGCTTTTAGGTGATTTAAAAGTTTTGAATCATATTCTTTATATGATAGTTTTCGTAAAATAAACCACTTATATACATAATTAACGATTCTTTCCTAAGAAAATTAAAAACTAACTCAAGCTTAATAAAAAAGACATAAAGAAGTAGAAGTACTATTAAATGACTCATTAGAAAGTTTAATTATAAAAATCTATGATGAGAAAACAGCCTACTTGACCTCCTCCAAAATCTCCAAAGCATAATGGATCAATAGATTACTGAACTCATATACTTTGGTATAATGTTTGTAATAATATAATTAAGAATGCCAGCGTTATAATAATATCAATATTTTTGTTAAACGTATGAAAATACAATGTTAAATTAAGTTATTTTCTCTTTTGACTTATAATTTTATTCGTACGTTTAATAATAATCCCTATTAGTAAGATAAAATGATTAATAGCATAATTTAATTTGTCTTAAATATGAAAAACAACCAAAGGATTTTAATCGTTGATGATCATGAAATGATTGTTGAAGCTTATAAAAATGTACTTAATCTAAAACTCAATCAAGAAAAGTTTAATCTAAAAGTAGATACAGCTAAAGATTGTGATTCTGCAATAAAACAAATGAATCAGAACATTTATGATTTGGTATTGTTAGATATTTGTTTGCCACCATCTCAAAAATATAATAAAATTAATTCAGGAGAAAGTTTAGGGGTATGGATAAAACAACAAAGCCCTGATATTAAAGTTATTGTAATTACAGGATCCAGTGATAATTATAGAATCAATTCAATTTTATTTAGTATCAACCCTGAAGGGTTTATGTTAAAAAGTGAGATGGGTACAAAATGTTTGATACCAGCAGTTGAGGATGTATTGTCTAACAAATCATATTATACAGAAAGTATATATAAATTAATTAGACATAGAGTTGGGTCATCATTTCATTTAGATACTCATGATTTCCTCATTTTAAAAGAAATGTCAAGAGCTACAAAAATAGGAAATATCTCCAATTATGTTCCGCTTTCAAAAGCAGGCATTGAAAAACGGATTAGACGATTAAAAAAACTATTTAATGTCATAGATAATACTAATAGAGCGCTACTTGTAGCAGCTAGAGAAAAAGGCTATATTTAATTTATAATACTCACACATTTGCTATTTTTGCTAAATGAATAAAAAGCAAAACCCTTTATTTAAGGTATTATTTGTATTGTTTTCTTTATTAAGTATTGGGTTTTATTTATGGGCTAAACTTTTATTAATTACACTGTTTTTAGTGTTAATTGCAGATTCGTTTACAACCAAGTTAATTCCTAAATATCTGCATTCTAAAATTAATAGTAAGTTTTATAGCAGTTTAAAATACACATATTTTATTTTACTCCCAGTGGCATTTGCCATATTTATCCGTACGTTTTTTTTTGATGTGTACTATGTTCCTTCTAGCTCCATGGAGCGTACTTTGTTTCCTGGGGACTATGTGTTAGTTAATAAAGTAAAATACGGTACTAAAGTCCCAAAACGCATGCAAGATATCCCTGTAATTGGAGGTTTGTTTAAAACAGCTAATGCGATACATCAATATCACTTGTATACCCCCTTAAAAGAATTCGCATCATTTTCAAGGGAAGATATTGTAGTCTTTAAATCGGTTACAGACAACAATAAATTTTTAATCAAACGTATTATAGGATTGCCAGGAAAAACAATAACAATTAAAAATACAGAAGTACGTATTAATGAGAAATCGCTTATTGAAAAACCTGAATATTGTTATAGTTATATTGATAGTTCAAAATCATTTACACTTTTTAAAACCTATTCAAATCAAGAGTTTGATACACTTGATTTAAAGAAAAAACAACACATAAATAAGAGGGTAGAAACGAAATCTAATAACAATTACATTCTTTTTCCTTACTCAAAACAAAAGGAATGGACACGAGATAATTATGGACCTATTACAATTCCTAAAAAAGGAATGACTATTACTTTAACTAAGCATAATATAGATCTTTATAAATCACTACTTAAAAATTATGAAAATGAAATTATTGATTGGGTAGATGAAGACACTAAAAACTACACTTTTAAACAAGATTATTATTTTATGCTTGGGGATAACCGTCATAACTCGATTGACTCTAGGAGTTATGGGTTTGTACCAGAGTCATATATTCAAGGGAAAATGATTTTGGTTTTTTAAAATTTAAACTTTCCGAAGACAAGTATATCTTGATTATTTAAAAATGCAGTTTTTAGTTTTTCATCATTAGAATCAGATAAATATTCATATGGCATATGTATTATAAATTTATTGTCACTCAATAATCCACTAAAAAAATTAAGGTTTGGAATATTAATATTTGTAACTAGATTATCATTTATATTTTTATAGTTAAATACTTCTCCATTTTTAAGATTATATAAAGAGCTAACAAAACCTCCATCTTTTTCATACGTAAAATTCATATAATTTCCATTAGTTTTAAAATTAAAATGTCTAAACGCATAATTTAATTTCCTCATTTTAGTTAAAAACTCATAAGGATTATCAAAAGAAGAAGTTTCATAAAAATCTATAGGTAAAGTATTTGTGCCATAATCAATAAAATACTCTTCTTTTATACCATTATCATATTTATATATATTATTTTTTGTACTATCCCAAAGAAGAATTTCTTCATTATTAGTAGTCAAAATATGATTTGTTGTTATGAATTTGAAGAATTCAGGTGTATTTTCATGAATAGGTAACATGTCCTTAATTACCTTTTTATTAGAAAGATTATAATGTATAAACATCCCTTTATTATTGTTGGTTATTTCATGGCCTGCATATAATAAAAAATTATCATTATCCAGGGGCATAAAAGATTGGCAATAAAAATCTATTTTAATTGTAGACAATATGGATAATTTATTATCAATTTGATAAATTTTAAAGTGTGGAGTTACTACATTAGACTGGACACACAGTTGCGAGATTTAGAGCTTTATAA
>CAZECB010000040.1:0-10141 GCA_964510745.1 uncultured Flavobacteriaceae bacterium
CAGGTCCATCATCAATTGGTCTATCACCATTACCTTGTACATTATCATCATCACTACTACAAGCTACTATTAATAATAGTGCTAGTACACTTAGCATTAAATTTAAGTTTTTTTTCATTTTTGAATTGTTTAATTAATTTATATTTAAATTTTAAAAATTAAATTTTAAACCAAAAATAATCGGCCGATCATAGGTGTAAAATAAGGTTTGATATAAATTCAGACGGCCAAAAAACATGATGCTAACATAACATTTGTCTATACAAGTATTAGAAAAACAAATAGAAGAATAAAAAAAAGTTTATTTAATTAATTATCAATGAGTAAATAAAAATTTAGAGATGTAAATCTTTTAAAAATTAAGAAATCTTTAAGTCAAAATTAACAATAATAAAATTCGATAACGTATAAAACCACCTACTTAAACTACATTCTTATCAAAAAAAATGAGGCTGTATTCAGATTTAAGTAAGTAATCATTAAATTATTTAAATTATTGACATTCTTCTCGACGACGTGTATCAATTAAATAAATAATCTTCCATTTATCACTATCATTAAATAATTGAAAAGAGTTCACACCACAGTGCCTAAACTTTCCATTAAACCAAAATTCATAAGGCGTCCAAACATTAGCCATATTATCATCTATTTTAATATCGTAGCTTAATAAACGTTCATCCCATTTTTGATCAACAGGTCGGTTAGCAATAGCATTTACCAAATCTGAAGCGTTTCCTGTTTGTAGTATAGCTTTACCTTCTCTATTTTTAAATATAGTTTGAGTCGTAAAGTTTCCCTTCATTACAGATTTCATTAATAAGGTATCGCCTTTATGAAAACCTTCAAAAAAAGTATCAATCACTGCTTTTACAGCTTTATCAGAATCTAAGTTTTGAGCTTGTATCTGTATTATAAAACAAAATGTAATTAATAATCGTATCATGGTTATTTTTCACTAAATATAACGATAATCTAATTACAATTGAAATTTCATAAGGTGCTTTAGCATTAATTTTAGTGTCTCTATATTTATTACTTTTGTCTTTCTAAGAAACATAAATTATGTCTACCGCAAAAAAGGAATATAAAAGAGTAACTACTAATTCGCTCACACAAATGAAAGCCAATGGAGAGAAAATTTCTATGCTTACTGCTTATGATTATACTATGGCTAAAATTGTAGATGGTGCTGGGATTGATGTGATTTTAGTTGGTGATTCTGCTAGTAACGTTATGGCTGGTCATGAAACCACATTACCAATAACATTAGATCAGATGATTTATCATGCTTCTTCTGTTATTCGTGCTATAGATCGTGCTCTTGTTGTTGTAGACCTTCCTTTTGGAACGTATCAAAGTGATCCTAAAGAAGCTTTACGCTCTGCAATTAGGATTATGAAAGAAAGTGGTGGTCACTCTGTTAAAGTTGAAGGAGGCACAGAAGTTAAAGAGTCTATAAAACGTATTTTAAATGCTGGAATTCCTGTAATGGGACATCTCGGGTTGACGCCACAATCCATTTATAAATTTGGAACCTATACTGTAAGAGCAAAAGAAGATGCTGAAGCTGAACAATTATTAAAAGATGCTAAAATGTTAGAAAAAGCAGGCTGTTTTGCTATTGTTTTGGAAAAAATACCTGCAGTATTAGCGAAACAAGTTGCAAAGAGTGTAAACATTCCTATTATAGGTATTGGGGCAGGAAATGGTGTAGACGGACAAGTATTAGTCACACATGATATGATTGGAATGACACATGAGTTTAATCCACGTTTTTTACGTCGCTATATGAATTTATATGAAGAAATGACTGCTGCTTTTCAACAGTATGGCAAAGATGTAAAGAACGGTAATTTCCCTAGTGATAAAGAGCAGTATTAGTTAGTTGTTAGTAAAACTATATCTTTTTTTGACAAAAAAAATTCTTTCCAATAAAAATAACCTTCAAATATTATTTGAAGACAATCACATTATCGTAATTAATAAGCGTGCAGGTGATATTGTACAAGGTGATAAAACTGGAGATCTTCCATTAAATGAAATAGTTAAAGCTTATATAAAAGACAAATACAATAAGCCTGGTAATGTATATTTAGGTGTGGTGCATCGCTTAGATCGTCCAACAACAGGTATTGTTGTATTTTCTAAAACATCAAAAGCGCTTACTCGACTTAATAAATTATTTGCAGATAAAAATATTAATAAAACCTATTGGGCTATTGTAAAACAGAGACCTAATCCTGAAGCTGGAACTTTGATTCATTGGTTAAAAAAAAATCATAAAAACAATAAATCTACTGCCTATACAAAAGAAGTTACTGGTAGTAAAAAGGCTGTTTTAGATTATCAAATTATTAAAACCTTAGACCGTTATTATTTATTGGAAATAGATTTACACACAGGTCGTCATCATCAAATCCGTTCACAATTATCTAGTATTAGCAGTCCTATTAAAGGAGATTTAAAATATGGATTTGATCGTAGTAATCCTGATGCAAGTATTAGCTTACATTCTCGACAATTAGAATTCACACATCCTGTCAGCAAAGAAAAAATTAGTATTATTGCTCCTACTCCTAAAGATGTAATTTGGGATGCTTGTCACCACTAAGATGATTTGTTTATGAATATCAATTCTATAATTAAAGTACAAAATACTTTTTTTAATACACAAGTAACAAAAGATCTTGCTTTCAGAAAAGCAGCTTTAAAACGATTGAAGATTGAAATTACCTCTAAAGAACAAGCTATTTATGAAGCGCTTACTACTGATTTTAATAAGCCTCAATTTGAAACTTATTTGAGTGAAATTGGTATCATCATTTCAGATCTTGATTTAGCAATTAAAAATATAAATCGTTGGTCTAAGCCCAAGCGTGTTGGTTTATCATTACTTAATTTCCCTTCACTTGATTATATTTATAATGATCCTTACGGAACTGTTTTGATTATATCTCCTTGGAATTATCCGTTTCAACTAGCAATGGCTCCTTTAATTATGGCGATAGCAGCAGGAAATACTGTGGTACTTAAACCTAGCGAAGTCACAACTAACACTTCTAAATTGCTATCAGAAATTATAAGTAATGTATTTCCACCAGAACATGTTCTGGTTATTGAAGGAGGTGTTGCTGTAGCTGAGAGTTTATTACGTCATCGTTGGGATTATATTTTTTTTACAGGAAGTGTCCCTGTAGGGAAAATTATTGCCAAAGCAGCAGCAGAGTACTTAATCCCTATAACCTTAGAACTTGGCGGGAAATCACCTTGTATAGTAGATGATTCTGTTAATTTGAAATTAACAGCTCGTCGTATTGTCTGGGGAAAATTATTAAATGCAGGACAAACGTGTATTGCTCCAGATTATTTAATTGTAAAATCAAATATTAAACAAGATTTAATTAAGGTATTAATTTCTGAAATTGAGATTGCTTACAGTAAAAATATTGAAGCCTCAAAGGATTATGCAAGAATTGTAAACGATAAACATTTGCAGCGTTTAAAAAATTTATTAGATAGTGAAACTATTATATATGGTGGACAAATCAATACAAATGACAACTACTTCGCTCCTACTTTAGTAGATCAACCTAGTCTAGATAGCTCTATTATGAAGGAAGAAATTTTTGGACCAATCTTACCTATACTATCTTATGATACTGAAGACGACATTACTAGTATTATTAACGGGTTAGAAAAACCATTATCTTTTTATATTTTTTCAAAACATAAAACATTTATAAAACAAACACTTTCTAGGTATAGTTTTGGTGGAGGTGTTGTTAATGATACTATAGTACATTTTGCAAATCATAAACTCCCTTTTGGTGGCATAGGATATAGTGGTATGGGTGCTTATCATGGGAAATATGGATTTACTACATTTTCTCATCAAAAAAGTATTTCTAAAAAAGGGACTTGGTTGGATATTCCAATTAGATATGCACCTTATTCTGGTAAATTGAAGTTGTTAAAACGATTATTTAAACTTTTATCTTAATAGTTGCTATTGTGAATCTTTAAGCTAATGTTAAAGACAAGTCAAAGTCAAAGTGAATCAATCTGTTGACATTCAGTTTCAATTATAAAGATTATTTCGTCGTTCCTGAAGCCAGTTCAAGACATGTCTCGCTATGACGGAAAAAAAATGTCTTCTAATGATGTTTGATTAATCTAATGGGTAATTAATAGTCAAAGCAACACCGTCATCAGATTGTGATACAATTTCACTGGTACCACCAATAAGTTTTGCGCGACTTTCCATATTAATCAATCCAGAATTCTTTTTTACGGTAGTCATATCAAAACCCTTACCATCATCTTTTGCAGTAATTTTAAGATTGTATTCTGTATAGTTAAATGAAATATTTAAGTTATCTGCTTCAGAATATTTTACCGTATTTGACATAAATTCTTGTAAAATTCTAAACAAAACAATTTCATCTTTAGGGTCATTTAAAGGTATTTCTTCTCCTTCGATATTAAACTCTCCTTTAATCTTTTTTAATTTATTTAAACGATTTATTTCGTTTTGTATAGATTCATGTAAGCCCTGATTTAATAAGGCATCACTATTTAAGGTTTTTGATAATGCTCTGACTTCATTAATACTTTCCTTCAACATATTATTAGCATTATCTACTTTTTTTTTAAGATCATCTTTAACTTGCGTTGCTAATAAATTCATTTGCATTCCTGTGAATGATAATAACTGCCCTACATTATCATGGAGTTCCCAACCAATATTTTTAAGAGTTTGCTCTTGCACTTCTAGTTGAGTTTTAGAAATCTCTTCCTCAAACTCTTGTTGTTTTTTAATCCTATCTAACAACAACTTATTTTTACGTTTTTGAAATACCAAAAAAAATACAATTATTAGTATAGTTACAATAACCAATACTGCAATCATATAAATTATTAGATAGCGTTGCGCTTCTGAAGTGACTAAACTTTCTTGGGTCTGCACCATATTAACGCAAATGTAAACATTCCATATAAAAAGAAATTAGAAAACAAATAAATCTGCCACTGTAAAATAACAAAATTCCAATCTTCTGCTCTAAAGTATATATTATAAAATGCTATTGGAGTTGTAATCAATAACCATATCAATAATGCTATGCTGATATAAAAAAGAATAGATTTATTAAATTCTATTATAGTATCATTTTGTAGCAATTCAATAAAATAGAATATAACGCATAATAAAATAATACCTGTACTGAAAAAGTTTATATAATTTGAGAAAGCCGAATAAAAATCACTCCAATATATAATCATATATAATAATGAACTTATTATAAAAAATGATGTGATATATTTTAGCGTTTTCCTAAAGTTATTGTTTGAAAGTTTTTTTTGATAATAAAAAGAAAAAAATAATGCACTTCCTATAAACCAAAATATTGTATACCACCAATAGTTTCTTTCAAACACAGTTCCTCTGATAAAACTTACAAATGAATTTAAAAACTCATAATTAACAAATACTCTTGGATATCCACCTATAAATTCAACTAGTATGACAACATATATTAGAAAGTAAATAAAATATTTTACAAATGTATCTTTATACCTATTTAATAAAATTATCCCAGTCAAAGCTGGGATAGTTTCTATAATAAGTGTTAATAATCTATTGTTTTGCAATAAAAATTCTTTCACAGTATTTATATATTAACCGCCTATATAACCACCTCCTGGAGGATCACCCGCTTGTCCTACATTTAAAGGATTTATTGGTAAATCATTCTCATCTCCATCTCCATAATCTTTTCCTAGAGAACCTTCTCCTGTGGTAGGAACAATAAACGATGTAGAATAATAGTTTTCATCTTGATTTTCATTATTATAAGCTCCACAATACACTCGAAAGCCTGTCACCTTTTTATTCTGTTTTTTAGCTTGTTTTTTAGCATACTTTAAATAAGTTTTTAGGTCTTTTAATGACCACCAAGATGAGCGATTATCTTCTGTAATTTTACCATCAGTAACATCAGTTATACATTGATTCATAGCCCCGCATCGAGTTTCAGACCAAGTATTGTTTAACTGTTTTGCTGCTTCAATTGAGATTACGCCTGGAGGTAGGGCTTTTCCATTTTTGTCTTCCATAATTTTAATATAGTTTTAATTGTTAATAGCTTAAACTAAAATAGAAAAAACTTATCAATTATAAGGTTTTTTAATGCTAATTTTCTTTTATTTTAAAACGAATTGTCTTACCTGTATATTTTTGAGACAGTTTATCTATAGCACCATTAGTAAGCTGCAATATTCTAGGATAACCCCCAGCAGTTTGCCCATCTCTCATTAACACGATTAATTTTCCGAAAGGCGTTAGCTGTAAAGTACCTGGTTGTACTAATGATGTAATAATAGGTTTTAATTGATTTTCAATTACATTCTCTAATTGATAGGCCATACGGTTATTGTCTTTTGAGATTGTAAACTTCTCTGTATAAATTTGCTGCTGCTGTTGTTTAGACAAGTTATCAAATTCTGGTCCTTTATATACAGTTAAAACCTCATCTTTAAAATGTGTAGTATCAATTTTTAAGGCAGCGTTTGCTTTAAACCTTTGTTCATTAAGTCTTAAAATAGAAAGTGAATCTTTTTTTTTAATAACATATTCAGTCGTTATCATTTTATACATGCTCCTACTATTCATTACCATTTCAGTCTGAAATCCGCCAAAAATGGCTAGATAACATCTAAATCCGTAATTTAATTTTCCAAAAGATAATATGTCTCCTTTTTCAATAGTAATGCTTCTATTTAAAACAATTGAAGATTCATTTAATTTTGGAGATATATCTGCACCAGTAATACTAATTACAGTATTTGAATGAAATTTTAATGTAGGTCCAGTCATGGTAATTTCTAATACAGCTGCATCTTCTCCATTTCCTAATAAAGCATTAGCAATTTTAGCTGATTTAGCGTCCATTACTCCAGAGTATGGAACACCATATTGATGATAATTAGTTCTACCTATATCTTGAATAGTAGTAAAGAAACCTGGAGTAATAACTTCAACCATCAATTAATACATTTGTAATAGAATATACACCTGCATCTACCAAAGTTTTAATATCGTCATATTCTTTTTTTGATACAGATTTAAATTGAATTTTATCACCTTGTTGTCCAAAGCAGGGTTCTTTTAAAGTTACATCAAAAAAATTGATAGGTGAATTTCCTATAATATTCCAACCGCCTGGACTTATATTTGGATATACCCCAGTTTGACTTCCACCAATACCAACTGCTCCTTTTTTAATTTGTAACCTTGGAGATTGTCGTCTAGGGAAATGTAATGCTTTATCTAGTCCGCCCAAATAATAAAATCCGGGGAGAAAGCCTATAAAATAAATAGTATAAATTGAACTTGAATGTTGCTCTATAATCGCATCTTTTGAACACGATTTAGCAGTAGCTAACTCTTCTAAATCTAATGCAAATTCATCATCATAACACACAGGAATTATCCATAATTTTGAAACAGGTTTTTTTTTAGATTCTGAAGGTGAATAGTATGATTTTAATTGATCAATCTTATCATAGATATTATTTATAGTTAAATTATAATTAATTAATATTGAGTTATATGCTGATTTTATTTCAACTATATATTTAATATTACTTTTTAATAAGTTTTCTTTATAAGAAATGACATCATAAAGCACATATTCATTAATTTCTGAAGGCCATTCTATTAAAATAGAACGTCCTCCAAAGCGTTTATATGTGAGTTCAAAACCACTCAAAAATCTTACTCTATTTCTATCCCTGATTGTATTAAATTATCTCGAAGTGATTGTATCAGTTCAATCGCTTTTGGGTTATCACCATGCACACAAAATGTCTGCGCTTCAATCTTTGCTTCTACCCCACTTACTGTTTTTACTTTTTTCTGTGTGACCATTCTATGTACATGAGTAAACATTTCATCAGGATCTAAAATCACTGCATTTGGTAATGTCCGTGATACTAATCTTAAATCTTCATTGTAATTACGATCTGCAAATCCTTCATAAATAACAGACAACCCTGCCTTAATAGCTAAACGCTCCATCACCGAGTTATAGGGCACATATAAATGAGTCTTTTTATAACATTGCATGACCTCAACAATAGCTTTAGCAACCGTTTCATTTTTTGCAGCCATATCATAAAGTGCTCCATGAGGTTTGATATGATAAAGCGCCACTTGGTTTTCATTTAGAATAGCAACTAAATCTGTTATTTGTTCTTTTACACAGCTTACTAGTTCATCGTGAGGCATTATCATGTCTTTCCTTCCAAAGTTATCTTTATCAGGAAATGAAGGATGCGCCCCTGCTTTTACTCCATGTGTTTTACATAATTTTACAACCGCTTGCATGGTTGCTTTATCTCCTGCATGACCACCACAAGCGATATTACATGATGAAATATTAGGAATTAAAAAGGCTTCATTACCAATACCTTCACCAACATCACAATTGATATCTACTTTAAATTCTGACATTAAAATATATTTAAATTAAAAACTTTATTAAGTGTCGCTACAGACAAAAGAATGCTTATTGCTAAAATCAAAAAACTAAATATGTTCTGCACTAATGTATTACGATGCTTTCCTAAAATAGACGATTTATTCATGATCCAAATTAAAAAGCCAGCAATTACTGGCAATAAAATTCCATTGGCAACCTGAGCAAATTTGATAATCTCAATAGGTTTGATGCCTAAGGACGAAAATAATACTCCTAATAGTAAAATAATCATCCAAACAGATCTAAATTTTTTAGATTTTAAATTGGCTTTCCAACCCAAACAACCATTTGCTACAAACGCGGCCGCTAAAGGTGCTGTAATAGCACTAGTAATTCCCGCCGCAAATAACCCTATACTTAAAAAGTATTTTGCATAATTTCCAAATAGTGGTTTTAAGCCTTCAGCTAAATCTGAAGCATTAGCCACTTCAGTAGATTGAATAGATGCCCCAGCCATAATAATACACATAGAAACAATACCACCAAACACTACAGCAATAATAGTGTCTTTTCTAACATATTTTAAGTCACTCTCTGCGCTCCATTTTTCTTTTACTAAGGACGCGTGCAAAAACAAGTTATAAGGTGGCACCGTAGTGCCTATCAATGCAATAATAGTTAGCAAGCTATCTTTTGGTTGCTCTGGTATAAAAATGCCCTTAAACACCTCAATTAAATCAGGCTTGGTCATAATTGCAGTTATAATAAATGCTAAACTCATTAAAATAACCAAACTAACCAACACACGCTCTAATACTTTATAGCTCCCTATATATAGTATTATAAACGCAATAACACCAACAATTAGGCTTAATGTATTTACAGATATACTTCCTAAAGTCACACTAGGGTTACCAATAATAGTTTCTAAACCTAATACGCCTCCACTAATATTTCCTGCCTCATACGCCGCATTACCAATAACTATAGCCGATAGAATAAGGGTTAATGAAAATAGCTTAAATACAGGGTTTTTAATTTCTGATATAATAGTTTCTGATAACCCTTTTTGGGAAATTAACCCCAATCGTGCAGACATCCCTTGAAATATTAGCGTAGCAATAATAGCCAAGGTCATTGCCCATAACAAACTATATCCAAAATTAACACCGGCAATAGTACATACCGTTACTGTTCCTGGCCCTATAAACGCTGCAGCTACTAGTGGACCTGGTCCTATATTTTTGAATATGTTTTTCATGTATTAGAGCATTATTTTTTACTCTTGCTAATATAATTAATTAGAAGCTTTAGAATCGTTAGATTTTTAGATTTTTAAATCGTGGAGGTTTAATTTTATGAATAGTCATTACGAACGATCCCGATAGCTATCGGGAAAGCAATCTATTTGTTAGAAACTCTAAACAATATATATACTAAAATGCATTTCGACAAATTCAATGTGACATTGTGTTTCTTAATTGTCTTAGATATTTGATTTTATATTTATTAAATACAAATTTGATTAATCATTTCAAATCTTTAGGTATTCTTAAAAACATACTATAAAGTGATTTGTTTATTCAAAAAACTAAAATCAACTATTGTATGTCCGTTTAATGTCCATTAGCTGTAATGCTAGCTATGACTAGTCTATC